>NZ_JAAFYV010000036.1:0-64356 GCF_011770055.1 Rhodococcus sp. B10
TTCCCGTACATCAGCGGCCTCAGCCTGAATCTCGCTGTCACGGTTAAGGATTACGCCACCGCAGGCGAGCACTTCGCGCGCGTCAAGGTTCCGGACAACGTCGACCGTTTCGTGCGTGTGCGACGCGGCGGCGACGGCCAGGCCGTCGATGCGTTCCTCGCGATGGAAGAGGTCATCTCGGCGCACCTCGACGTCCTGTTCCCCGGAATGGAAGTCGTGGAGAGCCACGCGTTCCGCATCACGCGCAACGCGGATTTCGAGGTCGAGGAAGATCGAGACGAGGATCTGCTGCAGGCACTCGAACGCGAGCTGGCGCGTCGCCGATTCGGTTCTCCGGTCCGCCTCGAGATCGCCGACGACATGACCGAGCACATGCTGGGTCTGCTGTTGCGCGAACTCGACGTCGACCCCGGTGACGTCATCCAGGTGCCGGGCCTCCTCGACCTGTCCTGCCTGTGGCAGGTGTACGGCGTCGACCGTCCCACCCTCAAGGACGCACCGTTCGTGCCCGCGACGCATCCGGCGTTCGGCGAGCGCGAGACACCGAAAAGCGTGTTCTCGACGCTGCGCGACGGCGATGTGCTGGTGCAGCATCCGTACGATTCGTTCTCGACGAGTGTGCAGCGCTTCATCGAGCAGGCGGCTGCCGATCCGCACGTGCTCGCCATCAAGCAGACTCTCTACCGCACCTCCGGTGACTCACCGATCGTCAACGCACTCGTCGACGCGGCAGGCGCGGGCAAGCAGGTCGTCGCACTGGTCGAGATCAAGGCGCGGTTCGACGAGCAGGCCAACATCGAATGGGCACGCAAGCTCGAAAAAGCCGGGGTACACGTCGTATACGGTCTCGTCGGCTTGAAGACGCACTGCAAGACGTGCCTCGTCGTTCGACGCGAAGGATCGGTCATTCGTCGGTACTGCCATATCGGAACCGGCAACTACAACCCGAAGACTGCCCGCATCTACGAGGACGTGGGCTTGTTGACGTCGTCGCCCGAGATCGGCGCCGACCTCACCGACCTGTTCAATTCGCTGACCGGATACTCCCGCAAGTCCCACTACCGGAACCTCCTGGTGGCTCCGTACGGGGTTCGACGCGGAATCATCGAGCGCATCGAACGCGAGGTCGAGCACAAGCAGGCCGGCCGCAACGCCGGTGTCCGGTTGAAGGCCAACGCGCTCGTGGACGAACAGGTCATCGACGCCCTGTACCGTGCGTCCGCTGCCGGAGTCCCGATTCAGGTCGTCGTGCGCGGCATCTGCGCGCTGAAGCCAGGCGTACCCGGCTTGAGCGAGAACATCGAGGTGCGTTCCATTCTCGGGCGTTTCCTCGAACACTCACGGGTACTCGAGTTCCGCGGTTCGGAAGAATTCTGGATCGGCAGCGCGGACATGATGCATCGCAATCTGGACCGCCGCGTGGAAGTCATGGCGCAGGTGAAGGATCCACGGTTGACTGCTCAACTCGACGACATCTTCGAGTCCGCTCTCGACCCGACCACGCGCTGCTGGGTTCTGCAGCCCGACGGCAGCTGGGCCGCGTCGCCCGCACAGGGTGAGACCGTGCGCGAGCACCAGGTCGAGCTGATGCGCAGCCGTCGGAGTCGGGCCTCCTGATGAGCCGCGGCGACAAATCGCTGCGCGCCAACATCTTCGCCGCGGGTGCCGTCCTGTGGCGACGATGCCCCGGCGACGGAGGCGACATTCGTGTCGCTCTCGTTCATCGCCCGAAGTACGACGACTGGTCTTTTCCGAAGGGAAAGATCGACCCGGGCGAGAACGCCGTCGTGGCCGCAGTGCGGGAAATCGCCGAGGAGACGGGGTTCGACGCCCGATTGGGCCGGTATCTGACCAAGGTCACGTATCCCGTTCCGGGGCACCAGAAGACGAAGAAGGTCGACTACTGGGCCGCGGAGGCACGCGACGGCAAATTCGAAGCGAACTCCGAAGTGGACGAGCTGAGATGGGTAAGCCCCGAGCACGCCGCGCGTGAATTGTCGTATCCGATGGATCGCAAGGTGCTGAACAAATTCCTGAAGCAACCGGCGGACACCCGGACCCTGTTGCTGGTTCGGCACGGTCGCGCCGGGCAACGATCGCGCTACAAAGGCGACGACGCGTTACGCCCCTTGGACAAGCTCGGACAAACCCAGGCAGCGGCGCTCGTCGGACAGCTGCGAGCGTTCGGAGCGGAGACCGTGCACGCGGCGAATCGGCGGCGGTGTGTGCAAACCGTCCAGCCTCTTGCGGACGCGCTGGGGGAACAGATCACGTTGGAACCCTTGCTGTCCGAAGAGGGGTATTGGGAGGACCCGCCGACCGCTCGCCGGCGTGCCCGCGAGATCGCGTCGGCCGATCACGTGACCGCACTGTGCAGTCAGGGCAAGGTCATTCCGGATCTGCTGTCGTGGTGGGCGGAGAAGGACGGCGTCACGCTACCGCCGAACCGCAATCGAAAAGGCAGCGTCTGGGTGCTGACGCTGTACGGCGACAAACTGATCGCGGCCGATCACCTGGCGAGCCCGCTGCCGACCGTGCCTGCCGAAGACTGATACGCGGTACGACACGACACAACGGCCGACACAGAAACGGTCCACGACAACGACATACAGGACGACGACAGGGCCCCGACATCGAATGTCGGGGCCCTGTCGTTGTTTTCGGTACTGCCGTACCGTTCGACGCTTACTTGCGTGCGGTGCGCTTGGCCGGGGCCTTCTTGGCGGCGGTCTTCTTGGCTGCGGTCTTGGCCGGAGCCTTCTTCGCTGCAGCCGTGGTCTTCTTGGCTGCGGTCTTGGCCGGAGCCTTCTTCGCTGCAGCCGTGGTCTTCTTGGCAGCCGTTTTCGCGGGAGCTGCCTTCTTGGCGGCGGCGGTGGTGGTCTTGCGGGCCGTCGTCTTGGCCGGTGCTGCCTTCTTCGCGGCGGCGGTGGTGGTCTTGCGGGCCGTCGTCTTGGCCGGTGCTGCCTTCTTGGCTGCCGTGGTCTTACGAGCGGTCGTCTTGACTGCTGCCTTCTTGGCTGCGGTCTTCTTCGCTGCTGCAGTCTTCTTCGCCGGCGCAGCAGCCGATCCACGCTTGACGGCAGGGCCGGACGCCGGAAGCTTCTGTCCGCCAGCGATGACGGCCTTGAACTGAGCACCCGGACGGAAAGCAGGAACGTTGGTCGGCTTCACGCGAACGGTCTCGCCGGTACGAGGGTTGCGCGCGACACGAGCCGCACGGCGACGCTGCTCGAACACACCGAATCCGGTGATGGTGACGCTCTCGCCACGGTGAACTGCACGCACGATGGTGTCGACGATGTTCTCGACAGCCTCGGTCGCGCTCCGCCTGTCAGACCCCAACTTCTCGGTCAGGGCATCGATCAGCTCTGCCTTGTTCATGGATTTCCTCCGCAATATTGTGGCCCATCGTCGGACCGACTACTACAACGGTAAACCCCAAGACGTCAAGAGTCTATGCGCCACGCCAATTTTCATCAGGCGCAACGGAAAGATTTACCGCCACAGTAGGTCTCGGAGGCCGAATTTCCTACCCTTCGGACGGGGCCTCGATGCGCTCGGGAAGCGTCGTAGGTTTCCATGAAGGCCTTGCCTTTTCGTACTCGGCAATGGCGTCTACCTGGCGTAACGTCAATCCGATGTCGTCCAGGCCCTCCAGCAGGCGCCACCTCGTGTAGTCGTCAATATCGAAGCGCACCACCAAGGTTCCCGCTGTGACGGTCTTCTCTTCCAGATCGACGGTGATCTCGAGTCCCGGCTGCTCTTCGAGTGCCTTCCAGATCAATTCGACGTCGCTCTGCTCGACCTGTGCGGCCAGCAAACCCGCCTTTCCGGCGTTCCCGCGGAAGATGTCGGCGAAACGCGACGCGATGACGACCCGAAATCCGAAGTCGGAGAGGGCCCACACCGCATGCTCCCTCGAGGACCCCGTTCCGAAGTCCGGTCCCGCCACCAGAACCGAACCGCGGTCGTACGGACTGTTGTTGAGAATGAAATCAGGATCGTTTCGCCACGCGGCGAACAGACCGTCCTCGAAACCCGTACGCGTGACTCGCTTCAGGTACTCGGCCGGAATGATCTGATCGGTGTCGACGTTCGACCGACGCAGCGGTACGCCGATTCCTTTATGGCTGGTAAAGGGTTCCATCGAAAAATCTCCTACGGTCAACGAATAATTCGTGCGAATGAAAGGCCGGGTCAGACGAGATCGGCGGGCGACGACAGCGTGCCTCGTACCGCAGTGGCAGCCGCGACGAGCGGCGAGACCAGGTGAGTACGGCTCCCTTTCCCTTGACGCCCTTCGAAGTTTCGGTTGGAGGTGGACGCCGAACGCTCGCCGGACGCGAGCTGATCCGGGTTCATTCCGAGACACATCGAGCATCCGGCCTGGCGCCATTCGGCGCCTGCGGCGGTGAAGATCTCACCGAGACCTTCCTCCTCGGCCTGTGCGCGCACGCGCATCGATCCGGGCACGATCAGCATGCGCACACCGTCGGCGACCGTGCGGCCGTCGAGAACCTCTGCGACGGCACGCAGATCCTCGATGCGACCGTTGGTGCAGGATCCGACGAACACGGTGTCGACCGAGACCTCCCGCAGCGGAGTTCCTGCCTCGAGACCCATGTACTGCAGCGCCTTCTCGGCAGCCAATTTGGCGCTCTCGTCGGCGAAATCGTCCGGATTCGGAACGCGATCACCGAGTGGCGCGCCCTGCCCCGGGTTGGTACCCCACGTCACGAACGGCGTGAGCGACGACGCGTCGATGTGAACCTCGTTGTCGAAGACGGCATCCGGATCGGTCTTCAGCTGGTCCCACGCCGCGACGGCCTCGTCCCAGTCCGCGCCCTGCGGTGCGTGCGGCCGCCCCTTGATGTATTCGTAGGTGATCTCGTCGGGCGCGATCATGCCGGCGCGAGCCCCCGCCTCGATCGACATGTTGCAGATCGTCATTCGAGCTTCCATCGACATCGCGCGGATGGCCTCGCCGCGGTACTCGAGAACGTAACCCTGACCGCCACCGGTGCCGATCTTCGCGATCACGGCGAGGATCAGGTCCTTGCTCGTGACGCCGGGCGCGAGCTGCCCGTCGACGGTGATCGCCATCGTCTTGAACGGACGCAGCGACAGCGTCTGCGTCGCCATGACGTGTTCGACTTCGCTCGTGCCGATTCCCATTGCGATGGCGCCGAAAGCACCGTGCGTCGAAGTGTGACTGTCTCCGCAGACAACCGTCATTCCCGGCTGCGTCAGGCCCAGCTGCGGGCCGATGATGTGGACGATGCCCTGATCCAGATTGCCCATGGGGTGCAGCCGAACTCCGAACTCCTCGCAGTTCTTGCGGAGCGTGTCGACCTGCGTCCGCGACACGACATCCGCGATGGGCGCGAAGATGTCGGCGGTCGGGACGTTGTGGTCCTCGGTGGCGATGGTGAGGTCCGGCCGTCGGAGCGGTCGCCCGGCGAGACGGAGGCCGTCGAACGCCTGAGGACTGGTGACCTCGTGCACGAGATGCAGATCGATGTAGATCAAATCGGGCTCACGCGAAGCACCTTCACCTTCGCCGCGTACGACGACGTGCTGATCCCACACCTTCTCCGCCAGCGTGCGTGCTGTTCCGGACATGGTTACCACCAATCTCTACTTCGCTCGAGTCACTTCTGCCTGTCGCGCCGGTGGGCTACGGGCCGGCCCACGTCGCGTCGTTCGTCGACACTGCACAGCACACACCCACTGCGCGTCTCTCGCATCGTGCGCGCACCCTGTGCGATCTCACAATGTGCATTCCCACTATGCGAGACGCTAGTATCGACCTATGAGACAGCATAGCGGCATCGGAGTTCTGGACAAAGCTATGGGCGTTCTGTACGCGGTAGCCGAGGAACCCTGCACGCTGAGCGATCTCTGCGCACGAACCGGACTCCCCCGCGCGACTGCCCACCGTCTGGCCGTCGGACTCGAGATCCACCGTCTTCTCACCCGAGACGCCAACGGCCTGTGGCGTCCTGGACCCGGTCTGGCGGAACTCGCCGCCACCGCGTCGGACACGCTTCTCGACGCGGCCGCCTCGGTCCTTCCCCGCTTGCGTGAGATCACCGGCGAGAGCGTGCAGATCTACCGGCACGAAGGATCGGTTCGCGTCTGCGTCGCCTCCATGGAACCTCCGACGGGACTGCGCGACACGGTCCTCGTCGGAGCGCGCCTTCCGATGACTGCAGGCTCCGGCGCCAAGGTCCTTCTGGCGTGGGCCGATCCGCACGCTCAACGAGCGATATTGCCCGAGGCCGAATTCGGCGAGCGCGCGTTGGCCGAGGTGCGTCGACGCGGATGGGCACAGAGTGCAGGCGAGCGTGAGCCCGGCGTCGCGTCGGTGGCCGCGCCGATTCGCGACGCGGTCGGCAATGTCGTTGCGGCAGTGTCGGTTTCCGGTCCAATCGATCGAATCGGTCGGCGCCCCGGCGCCCGCTGGGCCGCCGACCTCCTCGCGGCGGCGGAGGCCATTCACAAGCGATTGTGAGCCGTCGTTCGTCGAATGCGAACACCGATCGGTCTCCTCTGATAGGAAGATGCTCGTGGGAACCAATCAACGGGCACAGATCACGATGACCGACGCCGAGATCGGCGAATTTCTCGAACGCAGCCGCGTCGCAACCCTCGCGACGATTGGTCGTGACGGCACACCGCATCTCGTCGCGATGTGGTACGCGCTGCTCGACGGCGAAATCTGGTTCGAGACCAAAGCGAAGTCCCAGAAGGCCGTCAACCTACGCCGCGATCCGCGCATCACGGTTCTCGTCGAGGACGGTCATACGTACGACACACTGCGCGGTGTGTCGATCGACGGCCACGCCGAGGTCGTCGACGATCCGGACGCCACCCTGAACGTCGGCATCAGCGTCTGGGAGCGCTACACCGGTCCCTATTCGGACGAGGTTCGCCCGATGGTCGAGCAGATGATGAACAAGAGAATCGTCGTTCGCGTCGTCGTCGACCGGATTCGTTCCTGGGATCACCGCAAACTGGGGCTCCCGACGCTTCCGCTCGGCGGCACCACGGCTCAGTACCTTTCGAAAATGGGGTGAGTCCGACCTGCCGGGAGGAGTACCTTCGTGGGCAGTCGACGCCCGAGGAGTGATCATGACCCAGTCCGACAACGAGAATCTGAAGAAGAAGTTCCGCGAAGTGCTGGACAAGAAGAACCACAAGTCGGTGACCGCGACCGACCACCTGGACGGCGGACCCAAGGTGCACAACGCGCACGGGCCGGCCGATCACCAGAAGATGTTCCGGCGCAAGAGTGTATGACCGTCCCGACGAACGAAAAAACCCTCCCACCGCGATCGGTGGGAGGGTTTTCGTTGTAGCCCCGACGGGATTCGAACCCGCGCTACCGCCTTGAGAGGGCGGCGTCCTAGGCCGCTAGACGACGGGGCCAGGATCTTTACAGCACTTGCAGTGTTGCTTCCGGTTGCACTCCGCCAACCACTCGCTGAGTGCTCAGGAAGCTTAACCGGCTCGCGCTCTGCGACCAAATCGCCGCTTCGCGCTTGCTGGGGTACCAGGACTCGAACCTAGAATGGCGGTACCAGAAACCGCTGTGTTGCCAATTACACCATACCCCAATGACCTTCTCGAACTGCTCGGCGAGCGTTTCCGCTGCGCTCTGCACCTCGTTTCGAGCCGTGATAGAGATTAGCAGGGCCCACCCATGATTCTCCAAATCGCCTGGTCAGAGGCATTGACTTGACTCCGCGGCCCCGTCGATGGCCTGTAAACGACACTACTGAAGACTGCATGGGGTGAACGTTCGCGAGAATCCGCCGTGAAGATGGTCGTCGCACCGTCGGGCGCGGGTGGCGTCCTGGTTCCGATCGATGACGACGGAACGGTCCGCGACGGAATCACATGTTCCGATCTTGCGGACACCGTCTGCAGGATCGAGGCCGACTCTCACCCACGCTGGATCTGGGACTCTGCAGCGCGCGTCTATCCCCCGCTGCTCGACGCAGGCGTTCGCGTCCAGCGCTGCCACGACCTCGAGCTCACCGAGTCGATTCTGGCGACGCGGCGCGGCGAGGTGATGGTGGCCGCCGTCGACCGCGACGATCGGCCGGGCCTCTTCGAGACGTACGACCCTCCGTCGCCTGGCTCATTGGTCGAGTCGTATCGGACGCACGCCATCGCGATGCAGGATTCGGCGACGCTTCGACTGCTCGTCGCCGCCGAATCGGCGGGAGCACTCACCGCCGCAGAGATGAGCTACGACGGGCTGCCGTTCTCGTCGACGCGTCATCGGCAGTACCTGGAGACAGTCCTGGGTCCCCGTCCACCCGACGGATCGCTGCCGCGGTCGATGATCGAACTGGAAATCGCCGTCGGCGAGGTCTTCGGTCGCCGAGTCAATCCGGCATCGCCCGCCGAGGTGGTGGCCGCATTCGCCCGGGAGGACATCGTGCTCGACTCCACACGCGCCCATGTTCTGCGACGGATCGACCATCCTGCGATCCCGCTGATTCTTCGCTACCGCGATCTCGCGAAATTGTTCAGCACCAACGGATGGTCGTGGCTCGACACCTGGGTGAGGAACGACCGGTTCCGTCCCGTGTACGTTCCCGGTGGGGTCGTGTCCGGGCGTTGGGCGAGCCGTGGCGGCGGTGCACTGCAGATTCCGAAGGCCCTGCGGCACAGTGTGATCGCGGATACAGGACACACCTTCGTGATCGCCGACGCCGGTCAGTTGGAGCCGCGCATTCTCGCCGCGATGTCGGGTGATCGACAGATGATGAATGCAGCGGGCAGCGACGATCTCTACGCACTGGTCGCCGGCGCCGCATTCGGCGGGGACCGAGCCAAGGCCAAGGTCGCGATCCTCGGAGTCCTCTACGGCGCGACGTCGGGTGACGCGCGGGCCCTCCTCACGCTGCTGCGTCGCCGCTTCCCGGACGCCGTCGACTACGTGGAACGCGCCGCGCGCGCCGGCGAACGGGGTGAGACGGTCCGTTCGTGGCTCGGACGAGCCTGCCCGCCGCCGACGCCGGAGTGGTGGTCCCACGGCGACACCCATGCCCGCGGCCGCTTCACACGGAACTTCGTCGTGCAGGCGACGGCGTCGGAATGGGCGCTTTGTCTCCTGGCCGAACTACGGCGACGCCTGTCGGCACATCCAGGATCAGGCGAACTGGTGTTCTTTCAACACGACGAAGTCGTGGTCCACACGTCCGACCCCGACACCGCGCGCGGACTCGTCGTCGACTCCGCGCTGGCGGCGACGCGACTGCTGTTCGGCGACACCGTCGTACGCTTCCCGATGGACATCGCGGTCCGGCCGCACTACGCCGATCCGGATTGACCGTTCGGTCCCGGGCCGTCGAAACTGACGTCGATCTCCTCGAACCCCTTGCTGCGTTGCGCCTCCGCCTGCCCGGTGTAGGTGAGACGGTCCCCTTCGGTCAGGTCGACATCGTCGGTGAACGGGGTCAACAGCGAACGCGGATAGAGCTTGTCGACGCGTACGACGTTGATCTCGACCGCGACGACGATGAGAACCGCTGCGACGTACATGAAGGCGAGCAGTCCGAGCACGACCGCGAACACACCGTTGATGATCGAGGCTCGGCTCACGACATGTTTGATGTAGACCCCGCCGAACGTCTGCAGGAGCTGCCAGATCACCCCTGCCGCTACAGCACCCGGCAACACGTCCCCCACCGACAGTGGCCTCGCCGTGGCGAGCCGGAACGCGACACCGAACACCACGATGTTCAACAGAACGACAGCAGCCAGCACGACGGTGCCCGTGATCTCCCCGAAGTAGCCCGCGGAACTGATCACGTTGACCGCGGTGATGCCGAGTACCGCGACTCCGACGGTACTGAGCAGCCCCAGACCGCGTAGGCGTGCCCGAATCGGGTCCGGGCGCAGATTCTTCGGGACGGCCCACGCGGTGTTCATCGCATTCTGGAACGCCACCGCGACACCGAGACCGCCGTACAGCGATCCGACGACGCCGACGACGAGACCCAGTGTGCCGCCACCGATGCGAGTGGGTTCGCCGACGTCCTGCCCGACAATCGGGATCTGATTCAGCGCCGAGTCCAGAATCTGTTGCTGCAGATCGGGATTGCCCGCGAGCACGATCCCCAGAATGGTCGAGCCCAACAGCAACAGCGGAAAAAGAGATACGAACGCGTAGTAGGCGATCAGGGCGGCGAGGTAGCCACCCTGATCGTCGACGAACTTGTAGACGACAGCGAGCGGAAACCCGACCACCGGATGTCTGCGTTGGAACCGGTCCACCCGGCCGGAAGCGCTCACCGGCTCGCCATCGGGTGGATCAACCCACCAGGGCGCGCGCCGCGCCGAGTCGAGCGAGCGACTTGTCGCGGCCGAGCAGTTCCATGGATTCGTACAGCGGCGGGCTGATGTGCGATCCGGTGATCGCAACGCGCACGGGAGCGAATGCCTTGCGGGGCTTGAGCCCCAGACCGTCGATCAGCGCGGACTTCAGCGATTCCTCGAGCTCGGCTGTCTTCCATTCGGGCAGTGCCGTCAACGCGGCGATGGTCGCGTCGAGCACCGGGCCCGCGTCGGCACCGAGATTCTTCGACGCGGCCGCCGGATCGATCTCGAATTCGTCGTCGGACACGTACAGGAACTTCAGCAGCCCCCACGCGTCGGACAGCACGACGATGCGTGTCTGCACCAGATCCGCGGCGATCGCGAACTGCGCCTCGTCGATCTCGGCAGGCAGATGGCCGTGCTCGGTGAGGAAGGCACGCAGACGCGTCGCGAAATCCGCCGGCTCCAGCAGTCGGATCTGCTCGGCGTTGATGGCGTCGGCCTTCTTCTGGTCGAAGCGCGCCGGGTTCGAGTTGACCTTGCCGATCTCGAACGCCTCGACCATCTCCTCCAACGAGAACACGTCGTGATCGTCCGAAATCCCCCACCCGAGCAATGCCAGATAGTTGAGCAGCCCTTCGGGAACGAACCCGCGGTCGCGGTGAATGAACAGATTCGACTCGGGATCGCGCTTGGACAGCTTCTTGTTTCCCTGCCCCATCACGAAGGGAAGGTGACCGAATTCCGGTGTCCGCTGCGCGACTCCGATACGGACCAACGCTTCGTACAGCGCGAGCTGACGCGGCGTCGACGACAGGAGGTCCTCACCACGGAGAACATGGGTGATGTTCATGAGTGCGTCGTCGACAGGATTGACCAACGTGTACAACGGAATTCCGTTGCCACGGGTGAGCGCAAAGTCCGGAACCGTTCCCGCCTTGAACGTCGTCTCGCCGCGCACCAAGTCGTTCCACGTCAGATCGTGATCCGGCATGCGAAGGCGCACAACGGGTTTGCGTCCCTCGTCGACGAACGACTGCTTCTGTTCCGGCGTGAGGTCACGATCGAAATTGTCGTACCCGAGCTTCGGATCGCGACCTGCCGCCTTGTGCCTGGCCTCGACTTCCTCGGGCGTCGAGAAGCTCTCGTACGCCTCCCCTGCCTCCAGAAGCTTCGCGACGACCTCGAGGTGCTGCTCGCGTCGAAGCGATTGCCGATACGGTTCGTACGGTCCACCGACCTCGGGGCCCTCGTCCCACGTCAGACCGAGCCAGCGCAAGGCGTCGAGAAGGGCGGCGTAGGACTCCTCGGAGTCGCGGGCCGCGTCGGTGTCCTCGATGCGGAAGACGAACGAGCCACCGTGGTGGCGCGCGAACGCCCAGTTGAACAGCGCGGTGCGGATGAGGCCGACATGGGGTGTGCCCGTCGGCGAAGGGCAGAATCGGACTCGTACTTCGGTGGAGGTCATGTCTCGCTCACGTTCGAGGGCTTGAGTGTGTGTGTCTAGTTCTTGGCTACGACAGGGTTCGTCAACGTTCCGATGCCCTCGACGGTGATCGACACCGACTGGCCGTCGGCGATCGGCCCGACGCCCTCCGGAGTGCCGGTCAGGATGACGTCACCGGGCAGCAGAGTCATGACGGCGGAGACCCATTCGATGATCTTCGGGATGTCGTGCAACAGCAGCGACGTGCGGCTGTGCTGCTTGACCTGGCCGTCGACCTCGGTCTTGATCTCGACGTCCGATGCATCGAGCGACGTCTCGATCCACGGACCGAGCGGGCAGAACGTGTCATGCCCCTTCGCCCTGGTCCACTGACCGTCGGCACGCTGGTGATCGCGGGCGGATACATCGTTGGCGACGGTGTATCCGAGCACGACGTCGAGAGCCTTGGACGCGGGAACGTCCTTGCAGGGGCGGCCGATGACGACCGCGAGTTCGCCTTCGTAATGAACTTCGTTCGACGTCGGGGGAAGCACGATCGGAGCGCCCGGTCCGACGATCGACGTGTTGGGCTTGATGAAGATGACGGGAGATTCGGGCGCTTCGCCACCCATCTCCGCGGCGTGCGCCGCGTAGTTCTTGCCGATCGCGATCACCTTGCTGGCGAGAATCGGCGCCAGCAGGCGAACATCGGCGAGCGGCCACGAGCGCCCGGTGAAGGTCGGTGTGCCGAAAGGATGTTCGGCGATTTCCTTGGCAGTCTGCGCGTCACCCTCCCCTTCGATACTCACGAAAGCCACACCGTCAGGACTTGCAATTCGACCCAGTCGCATACCGAAAGTCTATCGACCCACGTTTTCCTCGTGGCCGGGCCGTCGAATTGCCCACCACCGTCGCGGAGTACAGTCGATCGCAGAGTTCACACTGAGAGATTCAGTGTTTACATAGTGAGATGGAGCAGTGAGGAACGTGACGAGAACCGACAGTGAGAGCCGGACGACGAGTCGTCGAAAGTGGTTCATGCTCGGGCTCGGAATGCTTGCCCAGACCGCAGGAGCCGTGTTCATCAACGGCGCCGCCTTCCTGATCCCCGCACTGCACGACGATCTCGGCCTCAGTTTCGCGACCGCCGGAATTCTCGTCGCGATGCCGACGGTCGGCATCATGCTGACGCTCATCGCATGGGGCGTGCTCGTCGATCGCGTCGGCGAAAGGCTGGTTCTGGCAATCGGATTGGGGCTCACCGCACTCGCGAGTGTCGCCGCGTACTTCACCACTTCGCTACCGATACTCGGGCTGTGTCTCCTGGTCGGTGGAATGGCTGCAGCCAGTGCCAACAGTGCGAGCGGACGCGTCGTCGTCGGCTGGTTCCCGCCGAAGCAGCGTGGGCTCGCCATGGGAATCCGTCAGATGTCGGTTCCACTGGGTGTCGCTGTCGCCGCGATGACCATCCCGTCCATCGCGCGCGACCACGGCGTCGGATCCGCTCTGCTCGTCCCAGCGGTCATCTGTGGACTCGGCGCGATTCTGTGCCTGGGCGTCGTCGATCCCCCGCGTCCGGACCGCGCTGCGGCCGAGAGGCAAGGACTGCTGGTCAACCCGTATCGCACGAGCAGCCAGCTGTGGCGTATCCATTCGACGTCGATCCTGCTCGTCGTGCCGCAGTACGTCGTGTGGACGTACGCACTCGTGTGGTTGATGTCCGACCGCGGATGGTCCGCCGCATCGGCCGGTGTACTCGTCACCGCAACCCAGATCCTGGGAGCCCTCGGCCGCATGGGCGTCGGCGCATTGTCCGACCGCGTCGGCAGCCGAATGCGTCCGCTCCGCTGGGTCGCCGTATCGACGACGGTCACCATGCTCGTACTCGCGATCACCAACTGGATGGACTCCCCCGTGTCCATCGTCGTCATGGTCGTCGCATCGGTCGTCACCGTCGCACCCAACGGGTTGGCCTTCACCGCGGTGGCGGAGTTCGCGGGACCGTACTGGAGCGGTCGTGCGCTGGGAATGCAGAACACCGGTCAGTACATCGCCGCGTCCCTCGTACCCCCGGCATTCGGCGCCCTCGCGGCCGTCAGCTTTCCCGTGGCGTTCCTGGTGTCCTCGATCTTCCCCGCCCTGTCCGTCCCCGTCATCCCGGCGGACCACGAGTCGAAGGACTGACCGGGGTCCGCACAAACCGAAGGCCTCCTTCGGTCACTCTGAGTGACCGGAGGAGGCCTTCGGTGCGAGAAAGGGTTACAGCTTCGACGCGATCCTGTCACCGATTTCCGACGTCGAGGCCGGAGCAGTTCCGCGCGACGCAAGGTCCGCGGCCACCGCAGCTTCGACGCGCTCGGAGTTCGCGGTGTCCCCGAGGTGTGCGAGGAGCAGCGACACCGAGAGGATCGCGGCCGTGGGATCCGCCTTGCCCTGGCCCGCGATGTCGGGTGCGCTGCCGTGAACGGGCTCGAACATCGACGGATTCGTACCCGTCGCGTCGATGTTTCCGCTGGCTGCGAGACCGATTCCGCCGCTGACGGCTGCGGACAGGTCGGTCACGATGTCGCCGAACAGGTTGTCGGTGACGATGACGTCGAAACGACCGGGGTCGGTGACGAGGTGGATCATGGCGGCGTCGATGTGCTGGTAGGCGACCTCGACCTCCGGGAATTCCTTGGCAACCTCGTCGACCGTGCGTGCCCAGAGGCTACCGGCGAAAGACAATACGTTCGTCTTGTGCAGCAACGTCAGGTGCTTGCGACGACCTATGGCCCGCGCGAAACCGTCACGCACCACGCGCTCGACACCGAAGCGAGTGTTGACGCTGACCTCCGTCGCGACCTCGTTCGGCGTACCGACGCGCAGCGCACCGCCGTTGCCGGTGTACGGGCCTTCGGTTCCTTCACGGACGACGACGATGTCGATGTTCTTGTTGCCGTCGAGCGGTCCGACGACACCCGGGTACAGCTTGGCCGGACGCAGGTTGATGTGGTGGTCCAGCGCGAACCGAGCGCGCAGCAGCAGTCCGCGCTCGAGCACACCACTGGGCACGGACGGATCGCCGATGGCGCCCAACAGGATTGCGTCGTGCGCCCGGATCTCGTCCAGAACGGAATCCGGGAGAAGCTCGCCGGTCGCGTTGTAGCGGCGAGCACCGAGGTCGTACTCGGTCTTGTCGACGCCGGGGACGACGACGTCCAGCACCTTCAGTGCCTGGTCGACGACCTCGGGGCCGATTCCATCTCCAGCGATGACGGCGAGCTTCATTGACTCCTCGTTCTGTTCGAGCGAATGGATGTGAGAGACGATCAGGACAGGTCGACGAGCTCGATGGTCGACGCACCGACCGCCGAGGCAATGTTCGCGCTGACCTCGGCGGACACGTCCTTGTCGACGCGAAGCAGGATCGTCGCGCCGTCGCCCTCGGAGTCCTGGCTGAGCGCCGCGGCCTGGATGTCGACGCCCGCGTCACCGAGCAGTGTGCCGATGCGGCCGAGGCTGCCGGGCTGGTCGGTGTAGTTGATGATGAGGTTCTTGCCCTCGGCACGCAGGTCGAAGTTGCGTCCGTTGATGTTGACGATCTTCTCGACTTGCTGGGTTCCGGTGAGCGTGCCCGCGACGTTGAGGACGGTGCCGTCGCCGTAGACGGCGCGGATGTCGACGACGCTGCGGTGGTTCTCGCTCTCGGGTGCCGTGGTGACCTCGGCGGTGACACCGCGCTCCTCGGCGAGCGAGGGTGCATTGACGAACGTGACCGAGTCCTCGATGACGGCGGAGAACAGACCGCGCAGCGCCGACAGCTTGAGGATTTCGACGTCCTCGGCTGCGAGCTCACCGCGGACGTCGACCGACAGCGACGACGGCAGTTCGTCGGATAGCGCACCGAGCAGGACACCCTGCTTGCGAACGATGTCGAGCCACGGCGACACTTCCTCGCCGACCGCGCCGCCCTTGACGTTCACTGCGTCGGGAACGAATTCGCCTGCGAGAGCGAGCAATACGGACTTCGCGACGTCGGTGCCCGCGCGATCCTGCGCTTCGGTGGTCGACGCACCGAGGTGCGGCGTGACGACGACCTGGGGCAGTTCGAACAGCGGGCTGTCGGTGCAGGGCTCGCTGGCGTAGACGTCGATGCCTGCAGCGAAGACGTGGCCGCTGGTGATGGCGTCGGCGAGAGCCTGCTCGTCGACGAGCCCACCGCGAGCCGCGTTGACGACGATGACGCCGGGCTTGGTCTTGGCGAGGGCTTCCTTGCCGATGATGCCCTTGGTCTCGGGGGTCTTGGGCAGGTGCACCGAGAACATGTCGGCGCGCGTGAGCAGTTCGTCGAGGCTGACGAGCTCGATGCCGAGCTGCGCGGCGCGTGCCGCGGAGACGTAGGGGTCGTACGCGATGACGTGGGTCTCGAACGCGGCGAGGCGCTGCGCGAACAGCTGGCCGATGCGGCCGAGTCCGACGACGCCGACGGTCTTGCCGAAGATCTCGACGCCGTTGAACTTGCTGCGCTTCCACTCGTGCTCACGCAACGTCTTGTCGGCGGCGGGGATCTGACGCGCAGCGGACAGCAGCAGCGTCACGGCGTGCTCGGCAGCGGTGTGGATGTTCGACGTCGGTGCGTTGACGACGAGGACACCGCGCTCGGTGGCTGCCGGTACGTCGACGTTGTCGAGGCCGACGCCTGCGCGGGCGACGATCTTCAGCTTGGTGCCTGCGGCGAGGACCTCGGCGTCGACTGTCGTCGCGGAGCGAACGAGGATCGCGTCGGCCTCGGGGACGGCGGCGAGCAGGGCGGGGCGGTCCGGGCCGTCGACCCAACGGACCTCGACGCCGTCGCCGAGGGCCTCGACTGTGGACTGCGCAAGTTTGTCGGCGATCAGAACGACAGGACGGCCTGGCTGGCTCACGTGAAGAACTCCCCTATGTCGGTTTCGAGCTGGTGAAAGAGTGCGAGTGCGGGACAAGTTTAATGGCCTGGGCGAACAGCACGGGGTTCACCCTCACCGAACGAGCGAAGGGCACCCTCGCGGATGCCCTTCACTCGTGTACGACGGATCAGGCCGTCTCGGTGATCGGACGGTCGACCCAGCTCATCAGGTCGCGCAGCTTCTTGCCGGTGACCTCGATGGGGTGCTCGGCGTTGGCCTTGCGCAGGCCTTCGAGCTCGGTGTTGCCGTTCTCGACGTTGGCGACGAGGCGACGGGTGAACTCACCGGACTGGATGTCGGCCAGGATCGCCTTCATGCGCTCCTTGGTGCCCGAGTCGATGACGCGCGGGCCGGAGAGGTAGCCGCCGAACTCCGCGGTGTCGGACACCGAGTAGTTCATGCGGGCGATGCCACCCTCGTACATGAGGTCGACGATGAGCTTGAGCTCATGCAGAACCTCGAAGTACGCCATCTCGGGTGCGTAGCCGGCCTCGACCATGACCTCGAAGCCCGTCTTGACGAGTTCTTCGGTGCCACCGCAGAGGACAGCCTGCTCGCCGAAGAGGTCCGTCTCGGTCTCTTCCTTGAACGTGGTCTTGATGACGCCTGCGCGCGTGCCACCGATGCCCTTGGCCCACGACAGCGCGAGCGCCTGGCCCTCGCCCTTCGGGTCCTGATCGATGGCGATGAGCGCGGGAACGCCCTTGCCGTCGACGAACTGGCGACGCACGAGGTGGCCGGGGCCCTTGGGGGCCACCATGCCGACCGTGACGCCGGCAGGAGCCTTGATCAGGTCGAAGTGGATGTTGAGTCCGTGACCGAAGAACAGCGCGTCGCCGTCCTTCAGGTTCGGCTCGATCTCTTCCTTGAAGATCGATGCCTGAGCGGTGTCGGGTGCGAGCACCATGATGACGTCGGCCCATGCGGAAACCTCTGCCGGCGTACCGACGGTCAGTCCCTGCTCCTCGGCCTTGGCGCGAGACTTCGAGCCTTCCTTCAGGCCGATGCGGACGTCGACGCCCGAGTCGCGCAGGCTCAGCGAGTGCGCGTGGCCCTGGCTTCCGTAGCCGATGACCGCGACCTTGCGGCCCTGGATGATCGACAGATCAGCATCGTCGTCGTAGAACATCTCGACTGCCACTGGTTATTACCTTTCCTCTTGGGTTTTACGCTGTACTGCTCGCGGCTAGCGCGAGGCAGTGATCGATTTCGGTCCACGTCCGACGGCAACGACTCCCGACTGAACTATTTCTCGAATTCCATAGGGGTCCAACATCTTCAGCAACGCATCGAGCTTCGAGCGGGTGCCCGTCGCCTCGACCGTGACGGACTCGGGCGACACGTCGATCACCTTGGCGCGGAACAGGTTCACCGTTTCGATGACCTCGCTCCGCACGCTTGCGTCGGCACGCACCTTGATCAGGACCAACTCTCGCGCCACCGACGTGTCGTCGTCCTGCTCGACGATCTTGATGACGTTGATGAGCTTGTTCAGCTGCTTCGTCACCTGTTCGAGCGGGAATTCGTCGACGGTCACGACGATGGTCATGCGCGAGATCTCGGGAATCTCGGTGCCGCCGACGGCGAGCGAGGAGATGTTGAATCCGCGACGCGAGAACAGCGCGGCGACGCGGGCCAGCACACCTGGCTTGTCCTCGACGAGGACGCTGAGGGTATGACTCGTGCTCACTTCGCGGTGCCCTTCTCGTCGTTCGCGGACAGCGCCTCACCGTGCGCCTGCTCGCGGTTCATGGCTTCGTGGATGACGGCCGGCTCGGCGACCGAGGCCTCGTCCTCGTCGAACAGCGGGCGGATGCCGCGTGCTGCCATGATCTCGTCGTTACCCGTGCCTGCGGCCACCATCGGCCAGACCTGCGCGTCGGCACCGACGATGAAGTCGATGACGACCGGCCGGTCCGTGATCGCCCGGGCCTGCGCGATGACGTCGTCGACGTCTTCCTCGCGCTCGCACCGGATTCCGACGCAACCGAGAGCCTCGGCCAGCTTGACGAAGTCCGGAATGCGCTGCGTGCCATGGGTTCCGAGGTTCGTGTTGGAGTAACGCTCCTCGTAGAACAGCGTCTGCCACTGCCGAACCATGCCGAGGTTGCCGTTGTTGATCAACGCGACCTTGATCGGGATGCCCTCGACCGCGCACGTGGCGAGTTCCTGATTGGTCATCTGGAAGCAGCCGTCGCCGTCGATCGCCCACACCTCGGTGTCCGGCACGCCCATCTTGGCGCCCATGGCTGCGGGAACCGCGTACCCCATGGTGCCCAGACCACCCGAGTTGAGCCACGTACGCGGCTTCTCGTAGTCGATGAACTGCGCCGCCCACATCTGATGCTGGCCGACGCCCGCGCAGTACACCGCGTCGGGACCTGCGGCCTTGCCGACCGCGGAGATGACGAATTCCGGCGACATGCTCCCGTCCTGGGGACGGTCGTAGCTCAGCGGGTACGTCTTGCGGATGCCGTCGAGGTAGGTCCACCACTCCGCGAGGTCCAGCGTCGTGCCGGTGGCACGGTCCGCGCGGATGGCCTCGATCAGCTCGACGACGACCTCCTTGCAGTCACCGACGATCGGCACGTCCGCGTATCGGTTCTTGCCGATCTCGGCCGGGTCGATGTCGGCGTGAATGACCTTGGCGTTCGGCGCGAACGACGACAGCTTGCCGGTGACACGGTCGTCGAAACGAGCGCCGAGCGTGATGAGCAGGTCGCTCTTCTGCAGTGCCGCAACGGCTGCAACGGTTCCGTGCATGCCCGGCATGCCGAGGTTCAGCTGGTGCGTGTCGGGGAACGCGCCACGCGCCATCAGGGTGGTGACGACCGGAATGCCGGTCAGCTCCGCGAGTTCCAGCAACTCGGCCGACGCATTGGCCTTGATGACACCGCCGCCGACGTACAGCACGGGCTGCTTCGCGTCGGCGATGAAGCGCGCCGCTTCGCGAACCTGCTTGCCGTGCGGCTTGGTCACCGGACGGTAGCCGGGCAGTCGCATCTCCGGCGGCCACGAGAACGTCGTCTGCGCCTGCAGGATGTCCTTCGGGATGTCGACGAGCACAGCGCCCGGACGACCGGACGCGGCGATGTAGAACGCCTCGGCGATGATCCGCGGGATGTCGACCCCGTCGGTGATCAGGAAGTTGTGCTTGGTCACCGGCATGGTGATGCCGGAGATGTCGGCCTCCTGGAACCCGTCGGTGCCGATGAGGCTGCGGGCGACCTGACCGGTGATCGCGACGACCGGGACCGAGTCCATCTGCGCGTCGGCGAGCGGGGTCACGAGGTTCGTCGCGCCGGGTCCGGACGTCGCCATGCAGACACCGACGCGGCCGGTTGCCTGGGCGTAACCCGTTGCAGCGTGTCCTGCACCCTGCTCGTGCCGGACGAGGACGTGACGGACCTTCTTCGAGTCGAAGAGCGGGTCGTAGACGGGAAGGACGGCGCCGCCGGGAATACCGAATACCGTGTCGACGTCGAGTTCCTCGAGCGCTCGGACGACGGACTGCGCGCCGGTCACCTTTTCGGGTGCGACCTGACGGCGAGATCCTTCGACGATGCCTACCGTCGGCGTCTCTTGCGTCGACGAGCTGCTGACTGCCCCCGACTTACGTGTCGTGGGCCCTGGGCGTGCGGTTGGTGCGCTCACTGCGGCTTCCTCAGGGTTTTGGTACTGGACGATCTCTGGGCAAGAAAAAACCCCCGCCAGCCGAGGCTGTACGAGGGTGGCGCGTCGATGCGAGTTGGAATGAACCGGCTCAGGCGACGACGCGCCGGCCGATTACGAGTATCTGATTCCGCTTCACGCGCTCGACGGTAGGCGCGCGCATAGCGAACAGTCAAACTCGTCACGACGCAATCCCATTATGTGAGATCGCGCAGTTGCAATGCGAAGATGAATGGGTGTCGTCTCCGCAGCAGTCCGAACCACCGGACACATCATCCCACACGCCCGATCCCTCCCCACAGGTCATCCGGCTTCCCCGCCTCGCGCTGATCGGCGTGGCCCTGCTCCTGTTCGGAGTTTTCTTCCCCGCAGCGAGTTGGCCTGCCGCTCTCGGCTGGCTCTTCGTGGTCCCCATCGTAGTGGCCGTGTGGGTGATTCGGGTCAGGACCGTGGTGTCGATCGACGGTCTTTCGGTGCGTCGATTCCTCGGCTCCGAGTTCATAGGGTGGGACGACGTCCGCGGCATCCACTTTCCCGATCGCCGGTGGGCACGCGTCGTGCTGAAGGACAAGAGCGAGAAGTCACTCCCTCTCGTTCGTTTCGACCGTCTGCCTCAGTTGGCGGCCGCGAGCGGTGGACGCATCACCGATCCGTACGCGGCAGCAGCAGCCGATGCCGCCGCGGCCGATGCCGAGCGGGCGGAGCAGGATTCGGAAACCGACGACGGACCGGACAAGGGCACCTCGTGATACGGGAGTAGCCTTGCCGGAGCGATATCCGCTGAAAAGTATTCGCTCCACAGATTGAGGAATCGAAGCATGCCGCCGCTACGGTCACGGGTTACCACTGTCGGACGCAACGCCGCGGGCGCACGCTCGCTCTGGCGCGCCACCGGAATGACGGACTCGGATTTCGGTAGGCCGATCGTCGCGATCGCCAACTCGTACACCCAATTCGTGCCCGGCCACGTGCATTTGAAGAACGTAGGCGAAATCGTCGCCGACGCCGTCCGCGCTGCCGGTGGCGTTCCACGTGAGTTCCACACGATCGCTGTCGACGACGGCATCGCAATGGGCCACGGCGGCATGCTCTATTCCCTGCCGAGCCGTGAAATCATCGCGGACTCGGTCGAATACATGGCCAACGCGCACACCGCCGACGCGCTGGTCTGTATCTCCAACTGCGACAAGATCACTCCCGGCATGCTCAATGCCGCGATGCGTCTGAACATCCCGACGGTCTTCGTCTCGGGCGGTCCGATGGAAGCGGGCAAGGCCGTCGTCGTCGGTGGCGTCGCGCAGGCACCGACCGACCTCATCACCGCGATCTCGGCGAGCGCCAACGAGTCCGTGTCCGAGGAAGGACTCGACGAGGTCGAGCGCAGCGCCTGCCCCACGTGTGGTTCGTGCTCGGGCATGTTCACCGCCAACTCGATGAACTGCCTCACCGAGGCCCTCGGTCTTGCTCTGCCGGGCAACGGATCCACACTCGCGACGCACAGTGCGCGTCGCGCACTCTTCGAGCAGGCGGGCACCGTCGTCGTCGAAGCCGCGCTCAAGTACTACCGCGAGGACGACCACTCCGTGCTGCCGCGCAGCATCGCCACCCCCGCCGCGTTCCGCAACGCGATGGCACTCGACGTCGCGATGGGCGGCTCGACCAACACCGTGCTGCACACGCTCGCCGCAGCCCAGGAGGGCGAGGTCGACTTCGATCTGGAGACCATCGACGCCATCAGCCGCAAGGTCCCCTGCCTGTCCAAGGTGTCGCCGAACTCCGACTACCACATGGAAGACGTGCACCGCGCAGGTGGAATCCCGGCGCTGCTGGGCGAACTGCGTCGCGCAGGCCTGCTCGAGACCGACGTCTCGACGGTGCACACGAAGAGCTTCGACGAGTGGCTCGACACGTGGGACATCCGCTCCGGCAAGGCTTCCGACGAGGCCCTCGAGCTGTTCCATGCTGCTCCCGGTGGAGTGCGCACCACCGAACCGTTCTCGACGGACAACCGGTGGTCGTCGCTCGACACCGACGCCGCAGGCGGGTGCATTCGCGACAAGGAGCATGCGTACACCGTCGAGGGTGGTCTTGTCGTGCTGCGCGGCAACATCGCGGTCGACGGCGCCATTCTGAAGACGGCGGGCATCGACGAGGAACTGTTCTCGTTCCAGGGCCCGGCGCTCGTCGTGGAGTCGCAGGAAGAAGCCGTGTCGGCGATCCTGCAGAAGAAGATCAAGCCGGGCGACGTGCTCGTCGTGCGCTACGAGGGCCCCAAGGGCGGCCCGGGCATGCAGGAGATGCTGCACCCGACGGCGTTCCTCAAGGGTGCCGGTCTCGGGAAGGAGTGCGCGCTGATCACCGACGGCCGCTTCTCCGGTGGCACGTCCGGCCTGTCCATCGGCCACATCTCCCCGGAGGCCGCGTCGGGCGGCGTCATCGGTCTGGTGGAGAACGGCGACCAGGTGCGCATCGACGTCGGCTCGCGCACGCTCGAGATCCTCGTCGACGACGACGTCCTCGCGACGCGACGGGCCAAGATGGAAGCGTCGGAGCGTCCGTGGCAGCCCGTGGATCGGCAGCGCACGATCACCACGGCCCTGCGCGCGTACGCAGCTCTCGCGACGTCGGCCGACAAGGGCGCAGTGCGGTACGTGCCCTAGGCCCCCGTGAGTGGGAATGCGTACTCCAGTACGCATTCCCACTCACATGCGGCTACGCCGCTATCGGGTTCGCACCGTTCAGGAAGATCCAGATGCACACGCCGCCGGCGATGCCGAGCAGCAGCGCGAGGAACGAACCGAAGCGCGGACGCGTCGCCCATCCCCTGCGGCCGTCGAGCGCGATCTTGCCCGGGCCGGTCAGGATGATCGCGGCGGCTGCAACACCCAGGAGGCTCTCGTATTCGACGCCGTTCGGCGCGAAGAACTGCAGACCCGGGTCGGCGGCCTGTTTGAAGCACCACGCGTTGATCATGACGCCGAGAACCGCGGCACCCGCGAACGGCGTCGCCAGTCCGAGTATCAGCAGCGCACCGCCCGCGGTCTCACCGACCGCGCCCGCGATCGCGAGGATGTTGGCCTGCTCGTAGCCGGTGTCCTCGAGCAGTCCGCGGAAGCCGTCGAGACCCGGGCCGTTCCACAAGCCGACCAGCTTCTGAAGGCCGTGCACGAGGAAGATGCCACCCACTGCCAGACGCAGCAGCAGCAATCCGAGATCCAGCGTGCCGCGCTTGGCCGGGATCTGCACCGTCTCGGTACGCACGACGGGTTCCGGCGCGGAAGCGGCTGGGGACACGGACGGTGCCGGTGAGACCGGCGCACTCGTCTGGGAGCGATCGAACACCTCCGTCGGCTTGTCCGAGTACGACGATCCGGTGTCCGACGGCGTCGGCTCCTCGTATTTCGACGGGCGGAACGCGGGTAGCTGCTCGGTCGGGTACGACGCCGTGCTGCTTCCGAAGTCCAAGTCGTCGTCGGTACGTGGCAACTTGTTCGAGTCACCCGAGGCCGGGCGCGCCTTCGGTGGCTGCTGAATCTGTTCGGTGGGCTGGTCGTACGGGCTCGACGCAGGCTCGTAGCCGGAGTCGGGCTTGTCGGAGTCACGGGGCTTGTCGGTCACGTCTCCAACACTAGAGCGGTGAGGCGCCGATGCACCTACATTGAGTCGGGCGCGGCGCTCACGGATCCGGACCGCCTGGCGAAGTGCGCCGAGGTTTCCGTAACGTTTGCGTACATGAAGTTGGTGCGTGCGTCGTCACGAAGAGCTACCGCCTCCGCAGTCCTGGCCGTCACCGCGATCATGGCGGCGGGATGTGCACGCTTCGACGACTCCGCATCCACCCCGTTCAGCCCCGAGCCGTCCTTCGGCGCAGCCGAGATCGACCCCGTCGACCCCGACGCGCCTCCGACGTCCACCTCCGCCGCTCCCGGCCCGCCTCCCGGTCCGTGTGTCGACCCGGACCCGAACGTGATCGCGACGTGTCTCGACACCACCGGTGGTCTCGTCATGCTCCCCGGTGGTGCCTCGGCGTTGATCGGCGAGCGGCGTACCGGGCGGATAGTGCAGGTCGCCCAGGGGCAGCAGCCGACGGAAGTAGCGCGCGTCGACGTCGACGCGTCCGGCGACGGCGGTCTGCTCGATCTGGCGTTGTCCCCGAGCTACGCCGAGGACGGACTCATCTACGCCTACATCACGACGGGCTCGGACAACCGTGTCGTCCGTATCGCAGCCGGAGACACCCCGAAGCCAGTACTGACGGGCATCCCGCGCGGCCAGGTGAGCAACCGAGGTGCGATCGAATTCTCCAGCCCCAGTCAGATGCTGGTACTGACGGGCGATGCCGGAAACCCTGCTGCCGCAACGGATCCGGCGTCACTTTCCGGCAAGTTGCTGCGCGTCGACTCGTTGACGCCGTCCGCGAACCCGCCTGCCCCGGCCGTCGCACTGAGCGGTATCGGGACCGCAGGCGACGTCTGCACCGATCAGACCGGCAGCATCTGGGTCACCGACCGGACGGCCGTCGAGGATCGGCTGCAGCGCATCGACCAACTCGGCACGGTCGTCTCACCGGTCTGGACCTGGCCGGACCGTCCCGGTGTCGCCGGCTGCGCGGCCGGCCCCGGCACGGTGGCCATCGCGCTGACGACGGGCAAGGCCGTCGCCGTGCTCGCAACCGACGAGAACACCGGAGCCGTGACCGCCGCGCCGTCCCTCGTCGCGCAGGACCGTTACGGCCAACTCAACGGCGCCGCGATCTCCGGCGACGGCACGATCTGGGCCGGGACCGTCAACAAGAACGGTGACGCGCCCGGCCCCAACGACGATCGCGTCGTCAAGATTCCGGTCCCCGCAGGCGGAGGCGGATTCGACTAGAGCTAGCTGCAGGCGGCGAGCACGAGTTCCTTGACTCGTGCTGCGTCGGCCTGGCCACGTGTCGCCTTCATGACGGCACCGACGATGGCACCCGCCGCCTGAACCTTGCCGCTGCGGATCTTGTCTGCGATACCGGGATTCGCGGCGAGAGCCTCGTCGACGGCTGCCTGCAACTTGGTGTCGTCCTTCTCGACGACGAGACCACGAGCAGCCATGACGTCGGCAGGTTCACCCTCCCCGGCGAGGACACCGTCGACGATCTGACGAGCACCGTTGTTGTTGACCTTGCCGTCGGCGACCAGCGCGACGACGGCTGCGACCTGAGCCGGCGTGATGGCCAGCTCGGTGAGCTCGACGCCCTTGACGTTCGCCTGCTGAGCCAGATAGGACACCCACCACGACCGCGCGGCCTGCGCGGGTGCACCCGCGTCGACGGTCGCCGCGACGAGGTCGAGAGCTCCGGAGTTCACGAGGTCACGCATCTCCTCGTCGGAGACGCCCCAGTCAGCCTGGATGCGGGCGCGGCGCAGCCACGGAAGCTCGGGCAGCGTGCCGCGGAGCTCTTCGATCCAGGCTGCGTCCGGTGCGACGGGCGCGAGGTCGGGCTCGGGAAAGTAGCGGTAGTCTTCGGCCGTCTCCTTCTTGCGTCCGGGCGACGTGGTGCCGTCGGACTCCTGGAAGTGACGGGTTTCCTGCACGACCTCGCCGCCGAACTGCAGCACGGCTGCCTGCCTGCGCATCTCGTAGCGAACGGCGACCTCGACGCTCTTGAGCGAGTTGACGTTCTTCGTCTCGGTACGCGTACCGAATTCGGTGGCCGTCTTCTCCATGAGCGACACGTTGGCGTCGCAACGCAGCGAGCCCTGATCCATGCGGACGTCGGACACGTCGAGGGCCTTCAGCAGGTCACGCAGGGCGGTGACGTAGGCGCGTGCCACCTCGGGAGCGCGCTCCCCGGTACCGGTGATCGGCTTGGTGACGATCTCGACGAGCGGAACGCCCGCGCGGTTGTAGTCGAGCAGCGAGTGGCTCGCTCCCTCGATGCGCCCGGTCGCGCCGCCGACGTGCGTCGACTTGCCGGTGTCTTCCTCCATGTGCGCCCGCTCGATCTCGACGCGAAAGGTGCTGCCGTCGTCGAGGACGACGTCGAGGTAGCCCTCGGTGGCGATCGGCTCGTCGTACTGCGAGATCTGATAGTTCTTCGGCTGATCCGGGTAGAAGTAGTTCTTCCGAGCGAAACGTCCCCACGGGGTGATGGAACAGTTCAGTGCAAGGCCGATGCGGATGGCCGATTCCACGGCGGCGGAGTTGACCACCGGAAGGGCGCCGGGGAGGCTCAGGCACACCGGGCAGACCTGCGTGTTGGGCTCGGCACCGAACGCAGTCGGGCAGCCGCAGAACATCTTGGTCGCTGTGCCCAGCTCGACGTGGACCTCCATACCCAGAACGGGGTCGAATCGGGTCAGCACGTCGTCGTAGTCGATGAGATCGACCGTGGCAGCAGTCATGCACGTCAGTTTATGCGCTGGTGCGAACGCGTCAGTAACGAGGCGCCTCCGGCACCCGTGAGTACTAATGCATAGCCCTCTATACATCAGTACTCACGGGCGCCGAAGGCGCCTACCCGAAGAACGCCGCCGCGTCGACGTACCGGCTTTCCGGCACCCGCTTGAGTTGCTTGACGGCCTCGTCGAGCGAGACCAGCCCGATGTCGACCCCGCGCAGCGAGACCATCTTTCCGAAGTCCCCGGCGTGGGCGGCGTCGGCGGCGTTGACACCGAAACGCGTCGCGAGCACGCGGTCGTACGGCGTCGGCGTCCCGCCGCGCTGCACGTGCCCGAGCACCGTCGTGCGTACTTCCTTGTTGATCCGCCGCTCGATTTCCTGGCCGAGTTGATGCGCGACGCCGGTGAATCGCACGTGTCCGAATTCGTCGATACCGCCGTCGAGAAGCGACATCGACCCCTCCTTCGGCTTCGCCCCCTCGGCGACGACGCAGATGAAGTGCGAGTCGCCGCGCTGGAACCTCTTGCGCACGAGATCACAGACCTCGTCGACGTCGAACGGCTGCTCCGGGATCAACGTCATGTGCGATCCGGACGCCAGACCGGCGTGCAGGGCAATCCATCCCGCGTGCCGTCCCATGACCTCGACGAGCATGACGCGCTGATGCGACTCCGCGGTGCTGTGCAGCCGGTCGATCGCGTCGGTGGCGATGGTGAGCGCGGTGTCGAAGCCGAATGTGACGTCGGTGCAGTCGATGTCGTTGTCGATCGTCTTCGGCACGCCGACGACGGGAACGCCTTCCTCCGACAGCCAGTTCGCGGCCGTGAGAGTTCCCTCACCACCGATCGGGATGAGCACGTCGATGCCGTTGTCCTCGAGCGTCTGCTTGATCCGGTCGAGCCCGGCGCGCAACACATCGGGGTTGGTCCGTGCTGTCCCGAGGATCGTGCCGCCCTTGGTCAGCAGCCGATCGTTGCGGTCGTCGTTGCGGAGCTGAATCCGCCGGTCCTCCAGCAACCCTCGCCATCCGTCGAGAAATCCGACGACGGTCGATCCGTAGCGCGCATCCGCGGTGCGAACCACCGCCCTGATCACTGCGTTGAGTCCCGGGCAGTCACCGCCGCCGGTCAGAACACCGATGCGCATCGAATTCTCGCCTTTCGTCGTGGCCATACCTCCTACCGTAATTCGTGACGGTCGGATGGTCAGCCTGGAGTGACGACGCCACTCTCGTATGCCAGCACGACTGCTTGCGCCCGGTCCCGCAGACCGAGTTTGCCGAGCACCTTGCCGACGTGTGTCTTGACGGTCTGCTCGGCGACGAACAACGACTGCGCGATCTCCGTGTTCGACATCCCCTTGGCGATCAACTCGAGCACCTCGCGTTCGCGCGGCGTCAGAACCCGCAGCGACGACGGTTCCACCCGGGGTGTTCCGCGCCTGGACGTCACGTCGGCGATGAGGCGACGAGTAACCGACGGCGCGAGCAATGCCTCCCCCGCGGCGACGACGCGTACGCCGCGGATCAGTTCCTCGGCGGGCGCATCCTTGAGCATGAAGCCGCTGGCGCCGACGGTGAGCGCTTCGTAGACGTAGTCGTCGATGTCGAACGTCGTGAGCATCAAAATGCGTACCGGATGTGGCAGTCCCGCACCGAGAATGGCGCGCGCGGCATCGAGACCGTTCATCTGCGGCATGCGCACGTCCATCAGTACGACGTCGGGGAGCAGCCGCGTCACTTCGGTGACGGCACTCGCTCCGTTGTCGGCGTCCCCGATGACGGAGATGTCGGCCTGAGCGGCCAGCAATGCACCGAATCCCTGTCGAACCATTGCCTGATCGTCGGCGATGAATACCGTGATTGCCACGGGTGACACCCTATGCCGACGGGGCCGCCACCGGAATCGCGTCGACGGGTAGTCGGGCGACGACTTCGAAGCCGCCGTCGGACAGCGGACGTGTGTCGAGCCACCCCGCTGCACCGCGGGCTCGGTCTCTCATACCCTGCACGCCATGGCCTCCGGAGTTCTCGACGGCGACGACGCCCGCGGGTGACGGCCCGTTGATCACTTCCAGGAACACCAGATCCGATCCGTAGTCGAGACGCACACGCACATCGCTGTCGGGGGCGTGGCGAGCGGCGTTGGACAGCGATTCCTGCAGAATGCGATACAGCGCGAGACCCGTACCGGCCGATACGAGCGACGGTTGTCCCGTCGACGTCCACGTGAGTCGAACACCGGCTCGTTGCGCGCTCACCAGAAGCGCGTCGACGTCCGACGCGCTGGGCTGCGGGGCGTCGTCGACGACGTGACCGTCGCTGCGCAGAACCCCGAGCATGCCGCGGATCTCGTTGAGCGCCTCGCGCGCGGTGGCGCCGATGGACTCGAATTCCGCTGCAGCCGATGGCGATACATCGTCGAGTCGATACGGAGCGCTCTGCGCCTGCACCACCACGAGAGACATGTGATGGGCGACGACGTCGTGCAGATCTCGCGCGATCTTCGCCTTCTCCTCGAGGATGGCGCGCCGCGCCCGTTCGAGTTCGCTCACCTCCTCCTGGCGAGCCAGTTGACGACGCGACAGCACGAGCCATCGCACGAGCAGTCCGAACACGACGACAGCCGTGAACCCGACGGCCCAGCCGATGCCGTCGTCGCCGGGTATGAACGACAGGAACAGCAGTACCGTCGCCCCCCAGGCGACGCCGACGATCGGCATCGCACACCGCAGACTCACTGCGAACACCAGCACCAACATCACCATGATGTGGGTGACCTGCCACGGATAGTCGTAGCCCGGAACGTTGTCGAACGCGACGGGCACGACCAACGCGGAGGCCGCCGAGATCGCCCATCCCAGGGCCGGATTGGCGCGCACGAGCAGAAACGGGAAGACCGCCAGCGCAGCGACGATCGGCATGAGGGGCGGCGACACGTCATGCGTCAACTGCAGCGTCGGCCATGCCACCGCGTACAGAATCGCCGTGACGAGAACGATCACGACATCGACGACTCGACCCGCGACGAGCCGTCGCACACCTGCCACGGTCGTGTTCACGGGGCTTCCCATCGAATTACCTTTGCTCACCCCGTGAACTCTAGGAACCGACGCGACGAAAGTCGTCATACCTCGGGGTGAGATCAGGACCCGTACCGCGGTATCAGAAGGACCGGCTGTCGGTCCGGAGGTGTGACGCGAGATCGCGACCTCGGTGCGATGACCTGCAGCGTGGAGCGTTCCTAGCGTCTCGGGTCATGACAGCGAGAGCGAAGATCGCCATCGGAGCACTTCTGACCACGGTGGGTCTCGGAGCAAGCATCGGACTCCCCACCGCCGCCGCCTCGGACGCGCACACCTCGGCGGTGTCCGTCGCCATCGACGCCTTGACCGCGAATGACGCCGTTCTCGCGGCCGGCCGGGTGCCCACGGGTTTTCGGACGATGTTCTACGAGCCCGCCGTCGAGAACGGTGTGCTCGTGAACCCGACGGGCGAGTGCTCGTCACCGATTCCCCTTCCACGGGAGTTCGACACCGCCTGCAAGGCACACGATCTCGGGTACGACCTCATCCGATACGGTGCTGCGACAGGCGATCCGGCGGCAACGCGACTTCGCGAGGACCTCGACGCATCGCTTCGGACTTCCCTGCACGATTCCTGCCGTGTTCGTGACGGAATCGGTTCCCGTTCGGTCTGCTACCTGATGAGCGACGTCGCCTCTGCCGCAGTCGATTTCAACTCGTGGCGCCAGGGGTACGGCAACCCAGGCCCCGAACCTGCTCTGCCGTTCCTTCTCGCCGGCACGCTCGTCGCCGCCGGTGCTGCTGCAGCGTCCACCGCGGCCGCCGTTGTCGCACGCCGAGCGAAGGCACACGCATGACCGCGACCCTCGTCATCCCGGCGACTCACCCGATCGACACTCCCCGACGCCCACCCGCCGTTCCCCGCGTCACGACTTCGGTTCTGCTGTCGGCGGCGACCGTGGCATCGCTGGCCCCGTCGCTGCTTCCTCGCGCACCCGAAGTCCAGGCGGTCGTGACAGCGCTGTTCGCAGCCACGGCCCTGCTGCTGTCCGCCGTCCTCCACCGGATCACGACGCGACTGCACTGCAGGGGCCCGCAGCCGACCGCGCGACGCGTCGCAGCCTCGGTCGGCATCGTCGCCGTGGCCGGAGCAGTCGTCGCCGCCGCTCACTGGCAGAACCGACTGCGTGACGCGATGGGTCAGCCGCCCACCGGCGCGATGCACTGGGTCGAAGTACTGTGCGGTTCGGTGTCGATATCGGCGATGCTGATCGTCGCCGGAGTCGGATCGGCACGCGGCGTGCGAGCTGTCGGCACGGCGCGAGTCACGGTCGCTGCGCTCGTCGTGGTCGTCGTCGGCTCCGTGTTCGCGGTTCCGTGGGCTCGGCACGCGTTCTCCACTCGCTACACGCTTGCCGACGCCGTCGTCGACACCGATCTCACCGCTCCGAACACAGCGTCGCAGATCCGGTGGGACGACTTGGGTCGCGAGGGCCGCAGGTTCGTCGCTGCCGGGGCCGACGGTTCGGCAATCCGGACGTACGTCGGACTGAGATCCGCCGCGACCGTCGACGAACGAGCACTGCTCGCCGTCGACGAGCTGGGTCGTGCAGGGGGATTCGGCAAGGAGCACATCGTCATCGCTGTTCCGACCGGATCGGGATGGGTCGACGAGAACGCCGTCAGCGGCATCGAGGAGCGATTCGCCGACGACGTCGCGACGGTGGCTCTGCAGTACTCCGACCAACCCAGTTGGGCGACATTTCTTTTCGCCGAGGACGCAGCCGTCGACGCGACGACCGCACTGTTGAACGCAGTGCGAGACAGACTGCGAACGTACGATCCGCTGTCGCGTCCCGAGCTCCACGTCTACGGACAGAGCCTCGGATCGGTCGCCGGAAGCGCTGCGGTGCACCGTGATTCGAGTTTCGTGTGCAGCACGGTATGGGCGGGACCTCCCAGTGGTGAGGTGACCGCAGGCGGAGGCGTCGTACTCGCCAACAGTTCCGATCCGGTCGTCTGGTGGTCGGCCGATCTGATTCACGAGCGTCCCGACCTGACCGACGCCCGCGTGGACGCACCCGTCCCCGCATGGATTCCGGTGGTCTCGTACCTGCAGACGACCGTCGACCTGCTGTCCGCACTGAACGCGCCCGCGGGTCACGGACATCGGTACGGCACCGACCAGGGCACGAGCATTCGCGAATGCTAGAGACCCAATCGATGTGCCAGCCAATCCATTTCGATCTCGAGCGCGGGCGCCCACACGTCCATCGAGTGGCCACCGGGTAGTTCTGCGTACCGCACGTCCATGCCGTCGGCGACGGCCGCGTCGAACAGGCGACGCGTCTGCGGCCGAAACTCCTCGTCGGCGTCTCCGACGACGAAAGCACCCGCTGTGTCCGGATAGTCGTTCTGCTCGAGCAACGTCAGAGGTGCGACGGCGTCGAACTTCGCCACCGATTCGTCGCTGTCGTCACCGAAGGCCGCGGTGATCGACTCGTCCCGTGTGCCGCGTCGCGGCTCGTCCTCACCCGAAATGTCGAGGAACGTCGGGTACACGTCCGGCACACGCAGCGCGGTCTGCACCGAACACGTTCCGCCGTACGAGTATCCGCCGATCGCCCACTCTCGTGGATCGGTGGAGCCGTGCATGTTCTGCTGAACCCACGTCGGAACGTCGACGGCGAGATACGTCGAGACGTTGCCCAGATCGGAGTCGATGCACATGGGGTTGGCGTCGGCGTCGCCCAGCGCATCGGCGACGACGACGATGGGTGCATGGCCGTCGTGGTTCGCTGCGAACGTATCCATCGTCCGCGCGAGATGGCCACCCTCGATCCAGTCGACGACGTGACCCGGCTGGCCGGTGAGCAGCACCAGCACCGGGTTGTCGCCGTGAGCGTCCGCGCGGTAGAACGGCGGGGTGTAGACCGACGCGGGTCTGGCCTCGAATCCCGACACCGTTCCCGGGATGTCGACGCTGGTGACGGTGCCGACGGGCGGATGCCCCATCGCCGCAGCGAGAGTCGGCACCTTCCAGACCTGCGTGTTCGTCACCGCGACGAGGGCACCGACCACGGTGAGCACGGTCAGAACCCCGAGGACTCGGCGGCGCAACAGAATCCAGCCGAGAAGGAACGCCACCGCCAGCGCGAGGGCGGGAAGGACGATCGAGTCGATCCGGACGTGCACGACGTCCAGCGCGACGTCGTGCATCATCCCGATCAACTCGGTGTCACTTCAGAGCGCCGCGTGCTGCCTCGTACGCCGCACCGATGCGGTAGAGGCGGTCGTCGGCGAACGCGGGTGCCATGATCTGCAGACCGACGGGCAGACCGTCCTCGGACGCGAGTCCGGACGGAACCGACATCGCGCAGTGGCCTGCGAGGTTGGTCGGCAGCGTGCACAGGTCGTTCAGGTACATCGCGATCGGGTCGTCGACCTTCTCCCCCAGCGGGAATGCCGTCGTCGGCGTCGTCGGAGAGACCAGCACGTCGACCTGCTCGTAGGCCCTGTCGAAGTCCCGGGCGATGAGCGTGCGCACCTTCAGCGCCTGGCCGTAGTACTCGTCGTAGTATCCGGCCGACAACGCATAGGTGCCGATCATGATGCGGCGCTTGACTTCTGCACCGAATCCTTCGGCGCGCGTGATCGCCATGACCTGCTCGGCGCTGTGCGTACCGTCGTCGCCTGCGCGGGAGCCGTAACGCATTCCGTCGAAACGGGCGAGATTGGACGACACCTCCGACGGGAGGATCAGGTAGTACGCGGCGAGCGCGTGCACGAAGTTGGGGCACGACACCTCGACGACCTCGGCACCGAGGGAGGTCAGCGTGGCGACCGCGGCATCGAAGGACGAGATGACACCCGACTGGTAACTGTCGGAGTGCAATTCCTTGACGACGCCGACCTTGACGCCCTTCAGGTCGCCCTTGGCACCGTCGCGTGCAGCGGCGACGACCGACGCCACCGGGGTGTCGACCGACGTGGAGTCGCGCGGGTCGTGTCCGGCGATGACCTCGTGCAGCAATGCCGTGTCGAGAACGGTACGGCCACACGGGCCACCCTGATCCAGCGACGACGCGCACGCGATGAGTCCGTATCGAGACACCGTGCCGTAGGTCGGCTTGGTGCCGACGGTTCCGGTCAACGCGGCAGGCTGACGGATCGAGCCGCCGGTGTCCGTGCCGATCGCCAGAGGCGCCTGGTACGACGCCAGGGCCGCCGCACTTCCGCCGCCCGATCCGCCGGGGATGCGGGTGGTGTCCCAGGGGTTCTTCGTCGGACCGTATGCGGAGTTCTCGGTCGACGAGCCCATCGCGAATTCGTCCATGTTCGTCTTGCCGAGCAGCGGGATACCCGCGCCACGCAGCTTCGCCGTGACCGTCGCGTCGTACGGCGAGATCCATCCTTCGAGGATCTTCGACGCGCACGTCGTCGGCATGTCCGTCGTGGTGAACACGTCCTTCAGCGCCAGCGGAACGCCGGCCAGAGCCGACGCGGGCGCGTCGCCGGCGGCGAGCGAGGCGTCGACCTCCTTCGCGGAGACGAGTGCACCGGCACCGGAGACGTGAAGGAATGCGCCCAAGTCGCCGTCGACCTGCTCGATACGGTCGAGGTGAGCCTGCGTGACCTCGACGGCCGACACCTCACGGGAGTGAATGCGCGTCGCGAGTTCGGACGCGTCGAGTGCGGTCAGGTCGGTCATTCGCTCTCTCCCAGGATCTGCGGCACTGCGAAACGGTCTTCCTCCGCGTTCGGCGCCTCGGCCAGCGCCTGCTGAGGCGTCAGGCCGGGCACGATGACGTCGGGGCGCGTCACATTGGTGATGGCGCTGGGGTTGGCCGTCGGCGGCACGTCGTCCGCGGCGACTTCCGCGACCGTCTTCACGTGGTGCAGAATCGAATCCAGCTGACCTGCGAACTCGTCCAGTTCGACTTCGCTCAGCGCCAGCCGAGACAGCCGGGCGAGGTGAGCTACCTCGTCGCGGGAGATATCAGGCACCGCGTGGACCCCTTTCACAACAATCGAAGATGCGCCGCACGGGCACATGACGTGTGCAAGCTTATAGGTCCGGCGACGGCCGCAGCCCGTGGACCTTCCGCTGTCGACGGCCGGACACGCCCATGGTGTCGTCAAGATCACCGCCACCTTCGCGCTGGTCGACCCGGGCACGACCGAGAAAGCGTCGACGGCGCGCGGCGCGGACCCGACGTGCGGCGTGAGGGATGCCTAGAGTTCTCTACGGATCGTCCGTGTTCGAAGAGAGTCACCGAAAGGGAGCGTCATGTCCTACCTGCTCCGCGTCCAGCTTCCCGACCGTCCCGGCAGCCTCGGTGCACTCGCCGTCGCACTCGGTTCCGTCGGAGCGGACATTCTGTCTCTCGACGTCATCGAACGCGGCGACGGGTACGCGGTGGACGACCTGGTCGTCGACGTCGCGCCCGGATCCCTTCCCGACACGCTCATCACCGCGGCGGAGAACCTGAATCACGTACGGGTCGACTCGATCCGGCCGTACACGGGCGTGCTGGACACACATCGCGAACTCGAACTGATCGACAGCGTCGCCGCGGCCACCGACGACCGACTACAGGTACTCGTCGACGGTGCGCCACGCGTCCTGCGGGTCGGGTTCAGCATCGTCGTGGCCACGGGCGAACGCGGCACGTACCGGGTCGTCGGTAGTTCCGGCGCCCCGGAAACCCACGCCACGGAGATGCCGTGGATGCCACTGCAGCACCCGGCCGCGCTGGACGGCGATGCCGAGTGGGTGCCGCAAGCCTGGCGCGACATGGACACCAAGATCGCTGCAGCGCCGCTCGGGTCGACGGGGACCGTCCTCGTGCTGGGACGTCCGGGCGGCCCCGACTTCAGGCCGTCGGAGGTGGCGCGACTCGGCTACCTCGCCGGAATCGTCGCCACCGTCCTGGGCTGAAGCGTTACTCGTCGACTGGGTCGGCAGGCCGGACAGCGTCCGGACCCTCGGTCAGCAGCAGCGTGAAGCCTGCTTCGTCGAGCACGGGAACCCCGAGTTCGACGGCCTTGTCGTGCTTGCTTCCCGGCGATTCGCCGACGACGACGAACGCCGTCTTCTTCGACACCGATCCGGCCGCCTTGCCGCCACGTGCGAGGATCGCCTCCTTCGCCTGGTCACGCGAGTAGTTCTCGAGCGAACCCGTGACGACGATCGACATGCCTTCGAGGTTCCGAACGATCGAGTCGTCGCGCTCGTCCTCCATCCGGACGCCCGCGGCGCGCCACTTCTCGACGATGGTTCGGTGCCACGGCACGGTGAACCATTCGGCCACGGCCTTGGCCATGGTGGGGCCGACGCCGTCGACCGCAGCCAGCTCTTCTTCCGACGCGTTCTCGATGCGTTCGAGGCTGCCGAACTCGGTGGCGAGCGCACGACCGGCGGACGGTCCGACATGGCGGATGGACAGGCTGACGAGAACCCGCCACAGCGGCCGGTCCTTGGCCTTGTCGAGATTGTCGAGCAACCGTCGGCCGTTCGCGGACAGCGCGCCGCCCTTGGTCCGGAAGATCGACGTCTTCAACAGGTCGTCCTCCGTGAGCGAGAAGATGTCGCCCTCGTCGAGCACCACTTCGGCTTTCAACAGATCCGTCGCCGCCTCGTAACCGAGACCTTCGATGTCGAACCGGCCTCGCTCGGCGACGAAGAACAGGCGTTCACGACGCTGACCAGGGCAGAACTGGGAGTTGGGGCAGCGAAGGTCGGCGTCGCCCTCCTTCGCGGGAGCCAGCGTGGTGCCGCACTCGGGGCACTCGGTGGGCATGACGAACTCGGTCTCGTCACCTGTGCGTGCGTCGACGACCGGCCCCAGAACCTCGGGAATGACCTCGCCCGCCTTGCGGATGGTGACGGTGTCGCCGATCAGCACGCCCTTGCGTTTGACTTCGGACCCGTTGTGCAGCGTTGCCAACGACACCGTCGAACCGGCCACGAGCACCGGTTCCATGTACGCGAACGGAGTGACACGGCCCGTACGGCCGACATTGACCCTGATGTCGAGGAGCTTGGTGGTGACTTCCTCGGGCGGATACTTGTAGGCGATGGCCCAGCGCGGCGCGCGCGAGGTGGTACCGAGCCTGCGGTGCAGAGCCATCTCGTCGACTTTGACGACGAGCCCGTCGATCTCGTGTTCGACGTCGTGGCGATGGGTGTCCCAGTACTCGACCTTCTCGACGACGGCGTCGATGCCCTCCACCTGGCTGGTGTGGGTCGACACGGGCAGACCCCACGCCTTCAACGCTTCGTAGGCGTGCAGCTGCGAGTCGGGCGAAAACCCTTCCATTCGGCCGAAACCGTGGCAGATCATGCCGAGTCGACGACGCGCGGTGACCGCGGGATTCTTCTGCCTCAGCGACCCTGCTGCCGAGTTCCGGGGATTCGCGAACGGCGCTTTGCCCTCCTCGACGAGCGCGGCGTTGAGCGCCTGGAAGTCCTCCAACCGGAAGAACACCTCGCCGCGCACTTCCAACAAGGCCGGAATGGGATGATCGGGACTCTCGGTCAACGTCTCGGGGATGTCGTCGATGGTCCGCGCGTTCAACGTGACGTCCTCGCCGGTGCGGCCGTCGCCACGCGTGGCACCGCGGACGAGTGTGCCGTTCTCGTAGACCAGGTTGAGCGCTACACCGTCGATCTTGACCTCGCACAGGTAGTGCAGACCGGATCCGGTTTCCGACTCGACGCGTTTGGCCCAGGCACGAAGCTCGTCGTAGTCGAACACGTTGTCCAAGCTCAACATTCGTTCGAGATGGTCGACGGCGGTGAACTCGGTGGCGAACCCGCCCCCGACCAGCTGCGTCGGCGAGTCGGCGGTACGGAGCTCGGGATGTGCTTCCTCCAGCGCGTTCAGATCGCGCAGCAGAGCGTCGAATTCGCCGTCGGAGATGATCGGCGAGTCGCGCACGTAGTAGCGGAACTGGTGGCCACGCACTTCCTCGGCCAACTTCTGCCACTGCTCCCGATCTTCGCTGGATGCCGGTGTGCCGGCAGCCACGGCGTCAGCGGTGTCGGTCGAAGCAGGTACGTCAGTCGATTCGTCCACTCCCGAAGATTATCGGAATACACCGACACCAAACCTCGCCGAACGAACCTCCTACAGCGAGTCCGGCGCGTCACCGAACGCATCGGCGACGTTCTCGACCAACGTGAGCGCGGTGCGCGCCCATTCGGGGGTCGCCGAGGCCAACCCGCACGCGGGCGTGACCGACACCTGAGAGGCCAGCGTCGACCTCGGGAATCCCAGCCGATCGACGAGCGTCACCGCAGGTGCCGCCGCCTCTCGCCAGGTCGGCGTACGTTCCGGCGTCGTACCGGGGACGACGCCGAGGACGAGCGTTTTCCCTGCCTGCAGAAGCTCGCCGACCGCGTCCAGGTCGGAAGAACGCAGCAGCGACGCATCGAGCGCGACGGCGTCCGCGGCGCTGCGACGGATCAGATCGATGGGCACACCCGTGGCGCAGCAGTGCACCATCGCGGGTACTCCGATCGAATCGAGAACGGAATCGAGCAGCTCCAGCGCGTCGGGTTCGGGAAATGCCGGCACGGGATCGAGTCGGCTCACACCCGGTAGCGAACCGCGAAGCACCGCAGGCAAACTCGGCTCGTCGAGCTGAACGACGACGTCGACGCCGAGCCGCCGACGCAGTTCGGCGACGTGCTCACGGATGCCCTCGGCCAGCGATTCCGCAACGTGCCGGACGGCTCCCCGATCGGTGAGCACGCGATGCGCGTTCCGAAGTTCGACCTCGGCCGCCATCGTGAACGGTCCGGCGACCTGCGCCTTCAGCACCGACAGAGACGCCGCGAAACCGCCTGTCTCCCACAACTCTTCGAGTATGTCGAGATCGCGACTCAACAGGTCCTCGGCGTGGCGCCCTGCCCGAGTCGCCCGCTGCGCGATGCGATATCCGGACGTGCGCACATCGAGTTCGACGTCGACCATCAACGCCCCGGTACGACCGATCAGGTCGGCGCCGAGCCCACGGGCGGGCAGTTCGACGACATGGGGCAGGGCGGGCAATTCACCAAGCACGATGCCCGCCGCCTCACGCACGTCGGTGCCGGGCCACGAGCCGATTCCGGTCGCGAGTCCGGCGAAAACGCTGCTGCTCACTCGCTCTCGGAACGGGTGCCCGCGATGGTGGCGCTACCGATGACGATGTCGCCCAACACATCTCGCCGATACAGTACGGCCGCCTGTCCCTTCGCGACACCGGTGAGCGCACTGCGGAGTTGGATGTCCATACCGCCGTCGGACGTCGCCTCGGCGACCGCTTCGGTGGTTCCTCCGTGCGCGCGCACCTGAACGACGCACTCGATCGGTCCGGTCGGCGCGACGCCGTCGGTCCAGATGGCACGCTCGCCGGTGATGCCCCAGACGTCGAGACGCGTTGCCGACCCGACGATGACGTTGCCGCTGTCGGGTTCGATGGCCGTCACGTAGCGGGGTTTGCCGTCGGCGGCAGGACCCTGCACGCCGAGGCCCTTGCGCTGGCCGATCGTGAATCCGTGGACTCCGTCGTGGTCGGCCAGTTCGGCACCGGTGTCCGCGTCGACGACCTTGCCCGGCCGGATGCCGATCTTCGCGCCGAGGAATGCACGTGTGTCACCGGACGGGATGAAGCAGATGTCGTGACTGTCCGGCTTGTCGGCGACGGCGAGTCCCCGTTCGGCGGCTTCGGCACGGATCTCGGACTTCGGCGTGTCACCGATCGGGAACATCGCACGCGAGAGCTGGGCCTTGTTCAGCACCGCGAGTACGTAGGACTGGTCCTTGTCGGCGTCGACCGCGCGGCGCAGCACACCGTCGTGCAGCTGGGCGTAGTGGCCCGTGGCAACGGCATCGAAGCCCAACGCCAGCGCACGGTCGGCGAGCGCCGAGAACTTGATCTTCTCGTTGCACCGCAGGCACGGGTTCGGGGTCTCCCCCGCCGCGTAGGACTCGACGAAGTCGTCGATGACGTCTTCCTTGAACCGGTCGGCGAAGTCCCAGACGTAGAACGGGATGCCGAGGACGTCGGCGGCACGTCGGGCGTCTCCCGCGTCCTCCTTGGAGCAGCAGCCCCTCGAACCGGTCCGGAGCGTTCCGGGGTCACTCGACAGAGCGAGGTGCACGCCGACGACGTCGTGCCCTTCGTCCACTGCCCGGGCCGCCGCGACAGCCGAGTCCACTCCGCCGCTCATCGCAGCCAAAACACGCATCAGCGTTGTCCTCCCCGAGCTCCTACGCTCGCCAGTCCCGCAGCGCGGGCACGTTCTGTCACCTGTGGCAACGCAGCCAGAAGTCGATCCACGTCGTCGTCCGACGATCCGGCCCCGAGCGAGAAACGCAAGGATCCGCGCGCGGTCACCGGGTCGGCGCCCATGGCGATCAGCACATGACTCGCGCGAGCGACGCCCGCGGTACATGCCGATCCGGTCGAACATTCTATCCCGGCCGCGTCGAGCAGCATGAGCAGGGAATCACCCTCGCATCCGGGGAACGTGAAGTGCGCGATGCTGTCGAGACCGCCGTCGCCCTGCGCACCGTTGACGATCACGCCGGGATCGATGGCCCGAACTCCGGCGATCATCTTCTCGCGCAGCCGCGTCAGCTCTCGGTGGCGCGCGGAACGGGTGTCGACGGTGTCCTTCAGCGCTGCCGCCATGGCGACGACGGACGCGGTGTCGTGCGTCCCGGACCGTACGTCCCGCTCGTGCCCGCCACCGTGGAGCAGCGGCACACACGGAACGCTGCGGCCGAGCAACAACGCGCCGACGCCCTGCGGTCCACCGAATTTGTGTGCCGCGATGCTGAGTGCCGACAGTCCGCTGGCGGCGAAGTCGACGGGAAGGTGGGGCACGGCCTGGATGGCGTCGCTGTGCATCGGGATGCCGTACTCCTGCGCGACGGCAGCGAGCTCCGCGATCGGCATGATGGTGCCGACCTCGTTGTTGGCCCACATGACGGTGATCAGCGCGATCTCGTCACCGCGCAGCGCGAGCTCGGCGCGCAGAGTGTCCGGCTGGACGCGTCCGGACGCGTCGACCGGCAGCCACGTGACGTCGGCACCCTCATGCGCGGCGAGCCACTCCACCGCGTCGAGAACCGCGTGGTGTTCCACCGAGCTCGCGACGATCCGGGTGCGCGACGGTTCGGCGTCGCGCCTGGCCGCGAAGATGCCCTTGACCGCGAGGTTGTCGCTCTCGGTTCCGCCTGAGGTGAAGATCACCTCGGACGGCCGTGCGCCGAGATTCTCCGCAATGGACTCGCGCGCTTCCTCGACGCGCCTGCGGGCTGCGCGCCCCGATCCGTGCAGCGACGACGCGTTGCCGACGGTGGCGAACACGGCCGTCATCGCCTCGATCGCGGCGGACGACATGGGCGTCGTCGCAGCATGATCGAGGTAGACGGGTGCGCTCGAGGCAGTGGTAGCAGCCGAACTGCGGGCAGAAGGCATAACGCTGTTCAGGATAGCCGCTCGGCGTGAGCCGGAAGAACGCGCGAGATTCCGCCGAGGGTCAGGCGCCCTGCTGCATCGCCGAATGAAGTACGACGTTCCCGGCGATCACACCGTGCAGGTCGGCGCTCAGCGCATCGCCGGATCGCACCGATGCCTCGCACCGCCGCGCGAGGTCTCGACGATCGTTTCCCGGCGGTTCCGGCGCCGCGAGTCCGACTTCGGCGACAATCCCTTTCAGGCGGAAGATCCTGGAGATCGATTGTCCGATCGTCTCGTCGCCGACGAAGCACGTCGACGTCGTCTGCTCACCGGAAGCGTCGACATAGCGCAGTCGGACCGGTTGAACCCATGTCTCGGTGTCCACGGCGGCCTGGAACATCGCCGGGCGGAACGACCCGTAGGCACGGCCACACCACGTCGTCGCTTCGGGGAATGCGACGACCGTGCCGCCCCCGCGCAGCCGGTCCGCGACCTGTTCCACGGTGCCGGGCAGTGCGCGCAGGCTGCGTCGGTGGATCGGCAAAACCTTCATCGCGCGGGCGAGAACTCCGAGAACCGGCCAGTCGATCAGATCGCCGCGGGCGACGAACGTCGCAGGTCGCAGCGCGGTGAGCACGATGACGTCGGTCCACGAGACGTGGCCGGCCACGACGAGCGCGCCGCCCTCGGTCCTGGACTTCTCCCGCACCGACCGCTGGTCGTCGACGCGCAGGCCGATCCCGATCGCGAACAGCAGCATCCTGGCCCCGAAGCGCGTCACACTCCGCCGCGCGTGCGGAGACGCCACCCCGACGAGAATCAGGATCGGCAGAAGCATCAGCGCCGTGACGGCGAGGAGCGTTCGCAGAACGACAACGACGGTCCGGACCGCCGACGTGTCACGTCCGATGCAGCTGTCGCCGCACGGGCTCGACGGCATCCACGCGTGATCGATCTCGGGCGGGGCCGAGGTCGCCGCGACGTCTCGGCATGTCATCGGCCGGCCTGCGAGTCGTAGGTCGCGGCGGCGCTTCTGAGTCGGTCGAGGTATCGCGTGTTGGCTTCGCGGAGTCCGAGCAGCGCGACGAAGTCGGCGACACCGAAGTCCGGGTCGTGAGCGGGCTCGCCACAGATCGTCGCGTTCAAGCGCAGGTACCCGCGCAGCAGCGGCGGCACGGACGGTCGGGCCGGGGGAACAAGGTCGTCGAGCGTACGGCCGTCGACGACGACGGGGTTGTGTGGGATCGCCCGCCGGTCGGCCGGCGAGGCGTGCTTGGTCAGGAGAAGATCGCGCACGCCGCGTACGTTGACGCCGGGTTCGTCGTCCGGCGTGGCCTGTATCGGCACGGACACGCAGCCCATCACCCATTCGAGGCCGGTCACTTCGAGGTAGTGCAGGATTCCCGACCACATGAGTCCGAGAACCGAGCCGGAACGATGCTCGGGACGGACGACGGCCCGGCCCATCTCGACGACCCGGGACGACGCTGGATCGAGTGCGGACAGATCGAATTCCGTTGCGCTGTAGTAGCCGCCCGCGCGAGCGGCGGCGTCGGGCGGAAGCATGCGGTAGCAGCCGACGAAATCGTCGGTCAGGTTGTCACGGACGAGAAGATGGTCGCAGAAGTCGTCGAATCGGTCGGCGTCGAGGCCGTTCGTGTCGGCGGGGATCTCGAACCCCGGTTCGGAGGCGAACACGTCGTAGCGAAGCCGCTGTGCGGCTTCCCGGTGGTAGCGGTCCGTGGAGAGGACCAGCGAGTACCTGTCGGTGGCAGGCGCGGCGGGAGCGGTGGTCGCGAGCTCCGCTGCGGCCGAGGTCATGACTGAAGTGGTCATGATGCTGTGTCTAACGAGCTTCAGCACCGTCCGCGCATCACCTGGGTTACGTGTCCGAACACGTTGTGTGAACGGCTGTATCACACAGTTCGGCCCCCGCACCCAGTGGGTACGGGGGCCGATTCGGCTACGACGTGTCAGCCCTTGTGCTTCTTGACAGCATCGGTCAGCTGCGGTGCGACGTTGAACAGGTCGCCCACGACACCGAAGTCCGCGATCTCGAAGATGGGAGCTTCCTCGTCCTTGTTGACGGCGACGATGGTCTTCGAGGTCTGCATACCTGCGCGGTGCTGGATCGCGCCGGAGATACCGAGCGCGATGTACAGCTGCGGCGAGACCGTCTTACCGGTCTGTCCGACCTGGAACTGGCCCGGGTAGTAGCCGGAGTCGACGGCGGCGCGCGATGCACCGACGGCGGCACCGAGCGAATCGGCGAGCTCCTCGACGACGTTGAACTTGTCCGCGCTGCCGACGCCACGTCCACCGGAAACGACGACCGACGCCTCGGTGAGCTCGGGACGGTCGCCACCGACGATCGGGTCACGCGAGGTGACCTTGGTGACGCCTTCTTCCTGGGCCGGGACCTCAACCGTCTCGCGGGTGCCCGCGCCGGCCTTCGGCTCTGCCTCGACTGCGCCGGGGCGCACCGAGATGACCGGGACGTCGCCGTTGGCCTTGGCCTCGACGGTGTACGCGCCACCGAAGATGGAGTAGACGGCACTGCCGTCACCGTTGACCGCGACGACGTCGGAGTGCAGGCCGGAACCGAGGCGTGCAGCCAGACGTCCGGCCACCTCCTTGCCCTCGGTGCTCGACGCGGTGATGATCGCGGCGGGGCTGACCGACTCGGCCAGAGACGACAGCACGTCGATCTTCGGGGTCAACAGGAAGCCGTCGACGTCGTCGGACTCGGCGGCGTAGATCTTCTCGGCACCGGCCTCGGTCAAGGCGTCGGCGAGCTTGTCGGTGGTGCCGGCCGGACCGGTCACGACTGCGGACGGCTCGCCGAGAGCGCGTGCCGCGGTGATGAGTTCGAGACTGACCTTCTTCAGGCTTCCCTCTGCGTGCTCGACGAGCACAAGTACTTCTGCCATGTTCTAGCTTCTCCTCTTGTGGTCTGGCTGCTTGGGGTGGGCGATCAGATGATCTTCTGGCCGACGAGGTAGGCCGAGATCTTGTCTCCGCCGTCGCCTTCGTCGGTGACGCGCTCACCAGCAGTCTTGGGAGGCTTCGGCGTGGACGAGGTCACCGTGGTGCCTGCGTTCTCGACACCGACGGTCTCTGCCTCGACGCCGATGTCCGCGAGGGTCAGCGTCTGGACCGTCTTCTTCTTGGCGGCCATGATGCCCTTGAAGGACGGGAAGCGCGGCTCGTTGATCTTCTCGGTGACGCTGACGATGGCGGGCAGCGTGGCCTCGAGGCCGAAGATGCCTTCGTCGGTCTCGCGTTCTCCGGAGACCTTGTCGCCGTCGACGACGAGCTTGCGCAGCTGCGTCAACTGCGGGATGCCGAGGTATTCGGCGATGATCGCGGGAACGGCTCCGGTGCGGCCGTCGGTGGCCTCGTTACCGGCGATGATCAGCTCGGTGGCCTCGCCGTTCTCGAACTCGATCTGGCCGAGTGCCGCCGCGAGTGCCCATGCGGTCTGGATCGCGTCCGAACCGTGCAGCGCAGGATCGTTCAGGTGGACGGCGCTGTCGGCGCCCATGGACAGAGCCTTGCGGATGGCGTCAGTCGCGCGGTCGGGGCCTGCGGACAGCACCTTGACCTCACCACCCTTGGACTCCTTGATGAGCAGTGCTTCCTCGACCGCGCGCTCGTTGATCTCGTCGAGCACGGCGTCGGCGGCTTCACGATCGAGGGTGAAGTCACCGTCGGTCAGCTTGCGCTCGGACCACGTGTCGGGAACCTGCTTGATCAATACGACGATGTTCGTCATGGGTCTGCGTCGACCTCCTGGTCATGTTCCGCTGAATCGAGTGTTCGTATGGGTTCTTGCAGTTCTAGCACCTGGCCGTAGATTACCCCATGTCTAGTTACCGGTGGGTAACTTACTGCGTTTCCCGCCTGACCATACATCCAGGAGGGCCACGCCAGGGACTGCCCGTCGCTGTCCTACTGGGCAGTAGAGGCATTACCCTCTCGTCGGTGAGCGATTCATCGAACGCAGGTTCCGTCGTGGACGGCGCGCCCGAACCGTTACCCCTCACCGGGGAGCGCACGGTTCCCGGCATCGCCGAGGAGAACTACTGGTTCCGTCGGCACGAAGTCGTCTACGAGCACCTGCGAGATCGTTGCGCGGGCAAGGTCGTACTGGAGGCCGGTTCCGGTGAGGGCTACGGCGCGAACATGATCGCCGACGTCGCGACGTCCGTCGTCGGCCTCGATTACGACGCGTCGGCGGCAGCGCACGTCCTGACGCGTTACCCCCGCGTCGGAATGCTGCGCGGGAACCTGGCGCAGCTACCCCTGGCCGACGACTCCATCGACGTCGTCGTCAATTTCCAGGTCATCGAGCATCTGTGGGACCAGGCTCAATTTCTCGCCGAGTGCCACCGCGTACTCGCCCCCGGCGGAGTTCTGTTGATCAGCACGCCGAACCGCATCACGTTCTCCCCCGGGCGTGACACTCCCCTGAATCCGTTCCACACCCGTGAGCTGAATGCCGCAGAACTCACCGAACTGCTGGGCGACGCTCGATTCACGGTCGAGACGATGACAGGCGTGCACCACGGCTCGGTCCTGCGCGCCCTGGACACCAAACACGGTGGTTCGTTCATCGACGCGCAGATCGAACGTGCACTCGCGGGCGAGCCGTGGCCCGACGATCTGACGGCCGATGTCGCGGGAATTCGCTCGTGCGACTTCGAGATTCGCACCTCCGACATCGATGCCAGCCTCGATCTGGTGGCCGTCGCAACGAAGCCTGCGACCTCGGTGAGCGAGTGAGCGAACGCCGCACTCCGGTGACCGAGCCAGGGATGTTCGCCCTGGTTCTGCACTCCCACCTTCCCTGGCTCGCCAATCACGGACGGTGGCCCGTGGGCGAGGAATGGCTGTACCAGTCGTGGGCCGGCTCGTATCTGCCGTTGGTGGAGATGCTCGGCCGGCTGGCCGACGAGGGCCGCACGAACCTGCTGTCGCTCGGCATCACTCCGGTGCTGGCCGCCCAACTCGACGACCCGCACTGCCTGTCCGGCATGCATCACTGGCTGGGCAATTGGCAGCTGCGTGCGCACGAGGCGACCGATCGCGGACTGTCGACGCGTGAGCACAGGGCCGCGTCGCACGCTCTCGACACGTTCGAAACACAGTGGCGCCATGGGGGTTCCGCCGCGATTCGCCGGCTCGTCGACGCCGGAACGGTCGAGTTGCTCGGTGGACCGCTCGCACATCCGTTCCAGCCTCTCCTCGACGAGCGATTGCGCGAATTCTCGCTGTCCGAGGGGCTTTCGGATGCCCGGTCACGATGGGGCACCCGCCCGACGGGTATCTGGGCTCCGGAATGCGCCTACGCACCGGGCATGGAATTCGGTTATGCCGCAGCGGGAGTGACGCATTTCATGGTCGACGGCCCGGCGCTGCGCGGCGACACGACACTCGGCCGTCCCGTTCGCGAGTCCGACGTCGTCGCGTTCGGTCGCGATCTGACGGTCAGTTATCGGGTGTGGTCGCCGAAATCGGGATATCCGGGCCACCCCGCGTATCGCGACTTCCACACCTACGACCACGCGACGGGGCTCAAGCACGCACGGGTGACGGGCCGGACCGTCGATTCCGCCGACAAGGAACCCTACGATCCCGAACGCGCATCCGCTGCCATCGACAAGCACGTCGCCGATTTCGTCGACTCGGTTCGACGACGCCTGCGCGAGGAGTCCGACCGAATCGGACGAGGCGCCCTGGTCGTCGCTGCCTTCGACACCGAACTGTTCGGCCACTGGTGGTTCGAGGGCCCGGTGTGGCTGGAGCGTGTACTGCGCGCATTGCCGGAGGCCGGAATCGACGTCGGGACGCTCGACGGCGCTCGGACGCGTGGCTACGTCGGCACGCCCGTCGACCTGCAGAAGTCGTCGTGGGGATCGGGCAAGGACTGGCGTGTCTGGGCGGGCGACGCCGTCGCCGACCTGGTGACGCTGAACGCCGAGGTCTCGGCCCTGGCATTGGACACGATCGACAAGAACGCGTCTCGCGAGTCCGACGGGCCCGTATTGCGCAACCGGGTCGACGACCAGATTCTGCGTGAGACACTGTTGGCACTGGCAAGCGACTGGGCGTTCATGGTCAGCAAGGACTCCGCCGCAGGATATGCCCGCGACCGCGCGCACATCCATGCGCACGCGCTGCGGGAGATCGCCGACGCGGTCGCGCGGGGTCCGGTCGGCAGGGCCGCCGAACTCGCCGAACGGTGGAATCGGGCCGACGGCTTGTTCCCCGGACTCGACGCCAGACGTTTGCGTGGGGATCATCGTGACGAAGGGGCGGCCGAGTGAAGATTCTGATGGTGTCGTGGGAGTACCCACCCGTCGTCGTCGGCGGGTTGGGCAGGCACGTACATCATCTGGCGACCGAGCTGGTGCGGGCAGGCCACGAGGTGGTGGTCCTGTCGCGTCGCCCGACGGGTACCGACGCCTCGACGCACCCCACCCTTCACCGCATCGAGGACGGCGTCCTCGTCGTCGCTGTCGCCGAGGATCCCGCACACTTCGTGTTCGGCGAGGACATGGCGGCGTGGACCCTTGCGATGGGCCACGCGATGGTTCGGGCGGGCATCGCCCTCGGCAAGCCGGGACTCGGTGACGGTTGGCAACCCGACGTCGTCCACGCGCACGACTGGTTGGTTGCACATCCGTCGATCGCGCTCGCCGAGCACTTCGACGTCCCACTGGTGTCGACCATCCACGCCACCGAAGCAGGGCGGCACAGCGGCTGGATCTCCGGGCCGATCAACCGTCAGGTCCACTCGATCGAGTGGTGGCTGGCCAACGACTCCGACGCCGTCATCACGTGTTCGACATCGATGAAGGACGAGGTGACACGGCTTTTCGGCATCAAGGACGCCGCCGTCACCGTCATCAGGAACGGGATCGACATCCGTACGTGGAGCTTTCGGCGTCGCGAACCGCGCTCGGAACCGGCCAAGCTGCTCTACGTCGGCAGGCTGGAGTACGAGAAGGGGGTCCAGGACGCGATCGCTGCACTCCGCCGCATCCGTCGTAGTCACCCCGGCACGACGCTTCACATCGCCGGTGAGGGAACACAATTCGCGTGGCTGTCGCAGCTGGCCCGCACGCACCGCGTCGCACGTGCGGTGTCGTTCCTCGGTTCGCTCGATCACACCGAACTCCTCGGGTGGCTGCACGGCGCCGACGCGATCGTATTGCCCTCTCGCTACGAGCCTTTCGGCATCATCGCGCTCGAGGCCGCGGCAGCCGGAACTCCGCTCGTGGCTTCGACCGCGGGCGGGCTCGGGGAAGCGATCGTCCACGGCACGACGGGCCTGTCGTTCGAGCCCGGCGACGTCGCCGGCTTGGCCACCGCCGTGCGGTCGGTTCTCGACAACGTGGACAAGGCGCAGGAACGTGCCGAGGCCGCGCGCGCCCGCCTGACGGTCGACTTCGACTGGAAGCACGTCGCGGACGCGACCGCGCAGGTGTACCTCGGAGCCAAACGGAAGGTGCGTTATCCGCTCGGCAGGCCGGTCATCGTCGAACGCGCGCTACCCGAACGAAGCTGAGTCGCCGCGGGCGGCTTCTGCCGCCTTCAGCGACTTCTTGCGTTCGATGTCCTCGAGCGCGGCGATGTACTCGGCGCGCGCCGCCGCGCCGGCTTCCCAGTCGGCCTTGCGGTTGCGCACGACCTTCGCCGGTGCGCCGACCGCGATGCTGTAGTCCGGGATCGTGCCCTTGACCACCGCGTGCGCACCCAGCACGCATCCGCGTCCGATGTCGGTCTCGCGCAACACCGTGACCTTCGCCGCGACCCACGTGTCCGGACCGATGCGGACGGGACCCTTGACGATGCCCTGATCCTTGATGGGCGTCGTCACGTCGTCCATGCGGTGGTCGAAATCGCAGATGTAGCACCAATCCGCGACGAGCGTCGACGCGCCGATCTCGATGTCGAGGTAGGTGTTGACGACGTTGTCCTTGCCGAACACCACCTTGTCGCCGATCCGCAGCGAGCCTTCGTGACACCGAATGGCATTGCCGTCGCCGATATGCACCCAGCGGCCGATCTCCAGCCTCGACAACTCGGGCGTCGAGTGGATCTCGACGTTCTTGCCGAGGAACACCATGCCGCGCAGAATCACGTGCGGATTGGCGGCCTTGAACTTCGCCAGACGGTAGTACCGCACCAGGTACCACGGCGTGTAGGCCTTGTTCTGCAGAACCCACCGCAGGGAATCGAGCGTCAGGAAACGTGCCTGTTCGTCGTCGCGCCGTCTCGATCCCCGCCAGCGCGAACGCAACGGCGCGTTCCACATACTCGTCATACCGAGCACCTTAGATAACCGGCCGCGCTCACTCCACCATGGCCCCGCACGGCCGCTTCGTCGGCGGACATCGGTGCCGGGATAGTCTCTTGTGCGACGCGCGTGCCCGGCGAACCATGCACGCGACCTGAGACGAGGGAGAAAAGCACGGTGCGTGGCGGCAGGGCAACGTTCGCTCGAGCAGCGGCAGTGGCAACCGCCGCACTGGTCGCCTCCACCGCCTGCGGAGGCAGCGACACCGTCGACGCCTTCGCTCCCGGAGCATGGCCCGCTGCGCACGGTGATTCTCGAAACAGCAGCTCCACCGGCCACGACGGATCGACCGACGTCGAACTGCAGTGGTCGCGCCCGCTGGGTGGCGCGGTGGGATCCCCGATCTCCATCGCCGCGAGCGGACAGATGTTCGTCGGCACGTACTCGGACGCAGGCTGCAACCTCTTCTCGTTCGAGATGGAGTCCGGCCGCAAGCGGTGGTGCAACCGCGTCGGACCGTCCGTCCCGACGGCCACACCTCTCGTCGACTCGGTCGCCAATGTGTACGTCGGCGACGACGGCGGATTCTCGTCGTTCAACGAGCACGGTCAATTACGTTGGCGGACACCGGTGTACGGCGTTCCCCGGTCTGCACAGTTCCTCGGCGACGGCAGTGTGCTCGCCGTGACGCATCTCGGCCAGGTCAACGTGCTCGACACACAGACCGGGCAGTTGACCGTGCCGATCCACGATCTGATCGAGCCGCCTTCTTTCCTGGAGTCTCCGGACACGAACTTCCTCGCGCCGACGACGGGTCTCGACGACTGCACTATCGGATCCCCGGAATGCCCCGTCGGCGCGGGCCCGGCTGTCGACCTCGATACGGGATCGATCTACCTCGTGCTGTGGCGCCCGGGAGCCATTGCGCCGCAACTGGTGTCGCTGTCCTACGATGCGCATGCGACTCCCTCCATCACCGAGAGATGGTCCTCGGAACTGCTGCCGGCAGCGGTAACGTCGAGCCCGGTCCTGTCGGCGGACGGGCAGACCGTCTACGTCGCGGACGTCGACGGCCGTCTCACCGCGTACGGCGCCGGCGACGGGGCGTCGAAGTGGGCGTACGGAGCTGGATTCGGTGTGTCGGCGTCGCCGTCCGTGTCGGCGGACGGGTCGATCGTGCCCTCGGGTGGTGACGGCATCGTGCAGTCGATCCGCGACGACGGCGATCACGCCACGCAGGTGTGGGCTCGTGACGATCTGAAGCAGGCCGGCGGACCCGTGCAGAGCGCGGACGGTGTCGTCCACACGGTCGTCCGCCGCGGCGACGATCTGGTACTGACGTCGCTCGACGGTTCGTCGGGCGAGACTCTGTCCGAGAGCACCCTTCCAGGCGCGCAGGGATCGACGGTCGGCACGTCGGTCGGACCGGAAGGTCAGATGGTGACGTCGACCAATCTGGGCGAGATCTTCACCTACGCACCCTGATTCGAGCCGTCGGGATCAGCTCGAACCACCGGGGCGCCGTGCTTCGCAGACGAACGCGAACGCCGAACGCTCGACACGCGTGATGACCACCGACAGGGCGACGTCTCCCCGCAGTTTGAGCTTCGGTCGCAGCACTGCGGGATCGACGTCGACACCTCGGACGAGAATTTCGGCCGAGCCGCAGCGCCTCGACGCCAACGCCTGCCGCAGTGTCTTCTCGGAATACTTGATCTGTTCGAGCACACGAAATCCGTTGACGCCCTCGGGAACCGAGTCGCCGGTCAGATAGGCGATTCGAGGGTCGAGTTGCCACAGACCGTGACGCGCACCGTAGTGCCGCACGAGTCCCGCGCGCACCACCGCCCCGTCCGGATCGACGATCCACTCGCCCACGGGGCCGGCGTCGATGTCGTCGGGTTCGGCGTCGGTCACCTCGAACGACGAACCGTCCGACGCCAACACCGTTGCGCGCCTACGCACTCCGTCGTGGGTGAGGCCCGTCGACCACAGACATGCCTCCCGCACACCGCCGCTCAGGGACACGACTTCGACTTCGCCCTCCCATCCGAGCCTGTCGAAGTCCAGACCGGGCGCACATTTGACGACCAGATCGTGTCCGGCATAGGCGCCCAGCAACGACGGTAGGGGCGGTTCGAGCGCCGCAGGATCGTGCGTGCGCCTTCCACCGGCACGCCTGCCCGGGTCCGCGAGTACGACCGTTCCACGAGTGGTCGGAGTCAGGGCATCGGCACGCAGTACCGCGACACCCGGGACGTTGTGCGATGCCATCCGTGTGCGCACCGGATCGAGATCGCTACCGACGACGGTTCGAGCAGTCGTCGACAGCGCCGCCAATTCCGTTCCGATGGAACAGGTCACGTCGTGTACGTCGCGACCCTCGAGACGCTGCGCGCGGCGTACGGCGACAGGTGTCGGTGTCGCCTGTTGGACGGCGTCGTCGGTCAGCAACCACCGCTCGGCTCCGTCGATCTTGGTAGCCGCCTTGCGCCGCAGACGCGTCGTCTCGACGAGTGCGGCGGTGCGATCTCCGTGCGCGGCACGCAGAATCGAGATGTCGGACAGCATCGACGCCGAGTCCAACGGCCGTTCGTCGACGTCGCGCAATGCGGCGACGCCGACATCGCTGGTCAGAAAGTCGATGTCGGCGCCGGTGAAGCCGTAACCCATGATTCGATCAGTCGGACTTCACTCCGGTGATCATCACGTTGTAGAAGAATCCGCGCGGCACCACGTGCCTGAGGACCTTCTCGTCGACCCAGCTGAGCGTCTTCCATCCGCCGAACGCGAACTTGGCCCAGTTCCATCCGAGCTTCTCCGCCGGAACGGCGGCTTCGAACGTACGCACCGGCCATCCGAGCAGTGCCGCGGCGAACTCTTCGGTCTGGGCCTGTACGTCCACCGCACCTGCGCTCCGCGCGATGTTCTCGAGGTCGGTGGGGTCGAAGGTATGCAGGTCGACGACGGCTTCCAGCGCCGCGGCGCGGGACGATTCGTCGAGTTCGGCCTGCGGCTTGCGCCAGCTCGCGAGGAAGGGCAGCTTGGTGACACGCGTGGTGGTCTCCCACGTCGCACGGCCGAGCCAGCGAGCGTAGAAGTTGCCCACGGTCGTCGGTTCGCCGGCGAACACGAAGCGTCCACCGGGCTTGAGCACGCGCAACACCTCGCGCAGAGACTGTTCGACGTCGGGGATGTGGTGCAGCACCGCATGGCCCACGACGAGGTCGAAGGTGTTGTCCTCGTAAGGGATCGTCTCCGCGTCGGCGACGCGTCCGTCGACATCGAGGTTCAGGTGCTCGGCGTTGCGCAGGGCGACCTTCACCATGCCCGGCGACAGGTCGGTGACCGAACCCTTCTCCGCGACGCCCGCCTGCATCAGATTGAGCAGGAAGAACCCTGTGCCGCAACCTAATTCGAGGGCACGACCGTACGGCAGGTCGTCCTGCGCACCCGGCTGGCCGCTGACCGCCTGGTCGAAACGCCCACGCGCGTACTCGATGCAGCGCTCGTCGTACGAGATCGACCACTTGTCGTCGTACGTCTCCGCTTCCCAGTCGTGGTACAGGACCTGAGCGAGCTTGGTGTCGCTCCGGGCAGCCTCGACCTGCTCGGCCGTAGCGTGCGGGTTGGGAGCAGGATCGTTCACGGCGCTTGCGGCAGACGATGCGGGTGCATCGGAGTTGCCGTCGTGTGGGCTTGCAGTCATGAGGGCAGCCTACTATCCGGTAGTGAATGAACAAGTTCCAGTTTTGCCGACCTCACTCGCCGACGAACTCCGCCTTGCCAGGTCCGTTGGCAACGAAGGATTCCATGCCGATGGTGCGGTCCTTCGTGGCGAACAACGCGGCGAACTGCTGAGCCTCGATCTTCAGACCGGTGTTCAGATCGGTGTCGAGCCCCTGATCGATAGACGCCTTCGCGGCGGCGAGAGCGCGGGCCGCACCCGTCGTGAACTGCGACGCCCACGCACGTGCGGCGTTGTAGACCTCGTCGGGGGCGACGACCTCGTCGACCAAGCCGATGCGCAGAGCCTCGTCGGCTCCGACGAACCGACCGGTGAAGACCATGTCCTTCGCCGTGCTCGGACCGACCAGGCGCGCAAGCCGCTGGGTACCACCGCCGCCGGGAATGATGCCGAGAAGAATCTCCGGGACACCGAGCTTGGCGTTGTCGCCTGCGATACGACGATCCGCGCCGAGCGCGACCTCGAGTCCGCCTCCGAGTGCGTAGCCGGTGATCGCGGCGACGACGGGCTTCGGGATGGCAGCGAGCGACCCGAGCGCGGACTGCAGATCACCGATGATGGCCGACATCTGCGCGGCCGTGAGCTCGAGCATCTCCTTGATGTCCGCGCCTGCCGCGAATACCTTCTCGCCGCCGTACACGATGACGGCCTTGACCGACGAGTCGACGGTGGCCGCCCGGGCCGCGTCGCGAATCTCTTCCTGCACTTGACGATTCAGCGCGTTCATGGGGGGACGGTCCAGGCGGATGGTGCCGATGCCGTCTGCTACCTCGAGAGTCACGTACTCAGCCATGGCGCTCACGCTACCGGTAGGCGGACCTAACGGTCTGCCCACGGGTGGGTGCTGCCCGCGTAGTACGCGTCCTGGCCCGGAAAATCGACGCGTAGTTCGCCGTCGGAGTGGTAGAGATCCGGCTGGATGGGCGTGACGTCGGGCGACGCGGCCAGGACGGCATCGACACCGTCGAACGTCGTCAGTCCCGCGAGTTGACTCCACGTCGGAGGCAGCAGGATCGTCGCGCCGCGACGCCAGTCCTCCAGCGCAGCATCCAGCGAACGCCATCCGACCGACGCCGCCTCACTGGTCTCGCCGTCCGCGGTCTGCCCCTCCGGCACCACCGCGACGAAGAACCGGGTGTCGTAGCGACGCTTCTCCCCCACCGGCGTGATCCAGTTCGACCACGGACGCAACAGGTCGGCGCGCAACACCAACTCGTTGCGCGTCAGGAACTCGCCGAACGTCTGCTCCCGTCGTTCGAGTGCACCGCGGTCGTCGGCGAAGCGGCGCGTGTCCGAAACGACGGAGTCCGCAGTCGGTCCGGCGAGCAGGACGCCGCATTCTTCGAACGTTTCCCGCGCCGCCGCACACACGAGCGCTGTGGCCTTGCGCTCGTCCACACCGAATCGTTCGGCCCACCAGGACGCGCTCGGTCCGGTCCACTCGAGTCCGGTGTCGGCGTCGGCGTCGGACAAGTCGACGCCTCCCCCGGGAAACACCGTCATGCCGCCGGCGAACGCCATGCCACCGACCCGTTCCAGCAGGAACACCTCGATACCCGCAGCCGCGTCGCGCAGAAGAATCACGGTCGACGCGTCGCGCACCGGGACGTCGGCGAGATCGGACGGGGTCGAGGCACCGCTGGCTGTGGACATTGAAGGAAATCTACCGGACTTACGTAACGGCCATCACATCAGCGGCGGTGCTGTGCTCCGGCCCGCGTACGGCGCGCGAAGAATCTGCCGTCGACGCGATCGAGCGTGATCGACTGGCTGAACGCTTCGGTCAGGTTCTCGGCGGTGATGACGTCGTCGACGAGGCCCTGCGCGACGACTCCACCCTCCTTGAGCAACAGTGCATGCGTGAAGCCCGGTGGGATCTCCTCGACGTGGTGCGTGATGAGCACCGTCGCGGGCGCGTCCGGGTCGGCGGCGAGATCGGCCAGGCGGGCGACGAGCTCCTCGCGTCCACCGAGGTCGAGACCCGCGGCCGGCTCGTCGAGAAGAAGTAGTTCCGGGTCGGTCATGAGGGCGCGAGCGATCAGCACACGCTTGCGCTCGCCCTCGGACAGAGTTCCGTAGGTGCGGTTCGCGAGGTGTTCGGCACCGAGGCTCTCGAGCATGTCGACGGCACGCTCGGTGTCCATGTCGTCGTACCGCTCACGCCACCGGCCGAGCACGCTGTACCCGGCGGACACGACGAGATCGGCGACGGTCTCGTCGGCCGGAATGCGGTGGGCCAGCGCGGAGGAGGACAGACCGATGCGCGGTTTGAGGTCCGCGACGTTGGCCTTGCCCATCACTTCACCGAGCACGTGTGCGACGCCCGAGGTGGGATGCACCTCGGCAGCTGCGATGCGCATCAACGACGTCTTGCCTGCCCCGTTCGGACCGAGGACGACCCAGCGCTCGTCGAGCTCCACCTGCCAGGTCACAGGGCCGACAAGCGTCACACCACCTCGCCTGATGAGTACGTCGTCGAAGTCGATGAGGAGATCGGGATCTGGTTCGGACACGAGGTCTATCTTGTCCCACATTCGTCGGGCTTTCACGGCAGGATCTGTATGCGTGTCGTCCAATGTTCATCACACCGTCGGCGAGCCCGACTCGGCGAATCGTCCCGCACCGGGGTCCCCTTTCCCGCTCGGGGCAACAGTCGGCGAAGGTGGTACGCAATTCGCAGTCCACTCGCCCGACGCCGATGGCATCGAGATCTGCCTGATCGACGACGACGGCGGCGAGCGTCGCATCGCACTCGGCAGCCGTACGTACGGCGTCTGGCATGGGTTCGTCGAGGGCGTCGAAGCAGGAACGAAGTACGGAATCCGAGCGCACGGCCCGTGGAACCCGTCGGACGGCCGCAGATTCAATCCGCAGAAGATTCTGCTCGATCCCGCCGCGCGCACGATCCACGGCACCGCCGGATCGGCGGAGGCTCTCCTCGCCTACGAGGACGACCCGTTCGGGCGTCCGAACACCGTGGATTCACTGGGCCATGTGCCGCTGGCGGTCGTTACCGCGCCCGACGTACCTCCGAGCGCACCCCGGCCCGGCATCCCGTGGGATCGAACGGTCGTCTACGAGATGCACGTCGGCGCGTTCACTGCCCGGCACCCGGACGTACCGGCCGAGCATCGCGGCACCTATCTCGGACTGACGGCCCCCGCAGTACTCGACCATCTCACCCGCCTCGGCGTGACGACCGTCGAACTGCTGCCGGTGCATGCGACGATCACCGAGCCGGGCGTCCGTGCTCGCGGGATGCGTAATCACTGGGGATACTCGACCGGCGCGTTCTTCGCGCCCGATCCACGGTTCGCGTCGACGCCGGGAGCCGAGATCGCCGAATTTCGCACGATGGTCGACGCGCTGCACTCGGTCGGTATCGAAGTGATACTCGACGTCGTCTACAACCACACGTGCGAGAGCTCGGTCGACGGCCCGTCCATCAGTTGGCGCGGGCTCGACGCGCCCGGTTACTACCTTCTCGACGGACGTGGCCACGACGTCGACCTGACCGGGTGCGGAAACACGACCGACTCGGCGTCACCTGCTGTCGTACGCATGGTCTGCGACAGTCTTCGCTACTGGGCGACGGACATGGGTGTCGACGGGTTCCGTTTCGACCTCGCGAGCACGCTCGGCCGCCCCGCGTGGCGATTCGATGCGCGCGCACCGCTTCTGACTGCGATCGCGACGGATCCCGTGCTGTCGACACGCAAACTGATCGCCGAACCGTGGGACGCGACAGGCGCCGGCTATCAGGTCGGCGGGTTCGGCGCGATGTGGTCGGAGTGGAACGACCGGTACCGCGACACCGTCCGTCGGTTCTGGGCGGGACAGACCGGCGTGCGTGAACTCGCCTCTCGCATAGCGGGTTCCGAGGATATCTTCGGCGGTGACGTCCGAAAGCCCTGGGCCTCGGTCAATTTCGTGACTGCACACGACGGCTTCACCGCCCGCGATCTGGTGTCGTACTCGCGCAAGCACAACGACGCGAACGGTGAGGACAACCGAGACGGCACCGACAACAACATCTCGGAGAACCACGGTGTCGAGGGCCCGACCGACGATCCCGATGTCATCGCTGCGCGGGGCCGCCACGTCCGCGCACTGCTCGCCACGCTGACCCTGTCGACCGGGACGCCGATGCTGTTGGCCGGCGACGAGATCGGACACACGCAGGGCGGCAACAACAATGCGTACTGCGTGCCGGAGGATGCACCCGCGGATCGGTCGTGGGCCATCGACTGGGAGTCCGCCGACCGCGATCTCCTCGCGTTCGTCTCGCGACTGTTGCGGATCAGGCGAAGCGCCCCGTCACTGCGCCAGCAGGAATTCTTCTTCGGGCGCGATACTCCCAGCGGCAGGCCGGATCTCGTCTGGTTCGACGGACGCGGCAACGAACTGACGACCGACCAGTGGCACGACGATTCGATCCGCACCATCCAGGCATGGGTGGACGGCGGCGACGTCCGCTCCTACGCCTCGGACGGGCATCGCGTCGACGACGCCAGTTCGCTGCTCGTACTGCACTCCGGCGGCCCGACCGAGGTATCGCTGGCGTGCCCGCCCTGGGCGGCCGAAAGATTCGTCGCCGTCTTCGATTCCAGCACTGCCGACGGCACGCCCGTCGACGCGACGGCCATCGATGCGGGTTCGCCACTGTCGCTGTCGGGTTCGACCGTGCTCGTGCTGCGCAGCGTCGGGAGGTGATGGACGAAGAACTGCACGATCGGCCCGATACCGAAGGCGTACAACAGGGTTCCGATTCCGGCGTTGCCGCCGAGCAGCCAGCCCGTCGCGAGGACGGTGATCTCGATGCAGGTGCGAACCAGACGGATCGACAGGCCCGTTCGCGCCACGAAGCCCGTCATCAGTCCGTCACGCGGGCCGGGTCCCATGCCCGCACCGATGTACAACGCCGTCGCGAAGCCGTTGGTCACGATGCCCGCCAGCATCAACGGAATGCGGACCGCGAGCGAATCGACGTCGGGTAACCACGCGAGCGACACGTCGACTGCGATCGCGATGACGACGACGTTGCTGACGGTCCCCAATCCTGGCTTCTGGCGCAACGGAATCCACGCCAGCAACACCAGAATCCCCGTCACGGCCGTGATGGTTCCGAAGCTCAGATCGACGTGCCGACCGATCCCCTGATGAAAGACGTCCCACGGATCGAGGCCGAGCCCTGCCGTGATCATCGCGGCCATCGACAGTCCGTACAGCCATAGTCCGATGTACAGGGCGCCGAGGCGCAGTACGAGATTCCTGGCCGATCCGGACGAGATGTTCGATGTACGCATGCATTCAGTGTCGAGCACACTGGATGCCGCAGAAACGGCCAGTTTCGAAGCGGTGGACCCTATCGCCACATCTCGGGTGCGACGCCGACGACCGTCATCGAGCCGGGCGCCACCTCCGTGAATCCGGCGTCGCGTACGGCTGCGGCGCGACCGGCGTCGACGAGTGCGCGGGCTGTCGCCCACTGCTGGGCGTTCGCGTCGCGGACCGAACACGCGAAACCGCGTGCCGCCCATGCTTCGCACTGCTCGGTCGACATCGTTCCGGCGAGCAGCATCGACGCGTGCCCGACCTGCGCTGCAGCCTTTCCCACGGTCATCTCGAGCGCCGGGTCGATCCAGAGCACCGGAAGGTCGTCGGCCACCCGATCCGGTTCGTCGTGACTCAGATCGGTGCCGCCGATCTGCAGTCTCCTGATCCGCGCATCGAGGTCGCCGACGCGTCCGGGAACCAGGGCACGGGCCTGCGCGTCGCCGACGTCCACGGTCACGCCTGGCACATCCTGCGCGGCGGTCCAATGGGCCCCACGAGCTCGTCTGGCCACCTTGCGGATGCGTGACGACGTCCACGCGCGGAACGACTCTTCCCATTCCCCGCCCGGTCCGACGCGCTCGTCGAAGCACAGCGCGACCGAGGCCGACGCCGCCGCTTCGAGCAACCGACTACGCGGCGGTGGATCGGCCTTGGGGATGTTCAGCACGATCGGCATCGCGAGGACGTCGGCGGGGTCGGCGGGGTCCGGTCGTCCCCCGTAGCCCTCCGCGAGGACGGCGTGTCGTTCGGCGAACGTGCTCCGCGGTGTGTCCTCGATCGGCGACTCGCTCACAGGATCGGAACGCGTCGCACACCGCCGTCGACGGCGTCGGCTGCCTCGATCTCACCGCGTGTGACGCCGAGCATGAACAGCACGGCGTCGAGGTACGGGTGCGAGATCGCCGTGTCGGCGATCTCGCGGAGGGCGGGTTTGGCGTTGAAGGCAACGCCGAGACCCGCCGCGGTGAGCATGTCGATGTCGTTGGCGCCGTCACCGACAGCGACGGTCTGCTCCATCGGCACCCCGGACTGGGCTGCGAACTCACGCAGAGCGATTGCCTTCGCGGCACGGTCGACGACCTCGCCGACGACGCGGCCGGTCAGCTTGCCGTCGACGATCTCCAGAGTGTTCGCGCGAACGAAGTCGAGTTCGAGTTCGTGTGCGAGGCCTTCGATCACCTGGCGGAATCCACCGGACACGACACCACACGAATATCCGAGCCTGCGGAGCGTTCGAATGGTCGTCCTCGCACCCGGAGTGAGTTCGAGGTCCTCGCCCACCTCGTCGATCACCGATGCGTCCAGGCCTGCCAGCGCTGCGACGCGTTGGTGCAGCGACTCGGTGAAATCGATCTCACCGCGCATCGCGGATTCGGTGACCGCGCGAACCTCGGCTTCCCGACCGGCCTTGGCGGCAAGCATCTCGATCACTTCACCCTGGACGAGCGTCGAGTCGACGTCGAACACGATGAGCCGCTTGGAACGCCGCGCGATTCCCGCCCGTTCGACCGCGACGTCGACGCCGACCCCCGCGGCGATCTCGGACAGCCCCGTTCGCAGCTGACGATCGGCGTCGGGCGAGGTGTTGGTCGTCGACACCTGCAGTTCGAGGCCGGTGACCGGGTAATCGGCGACGCCACGAATCGAGTCGATGTTCGCACCCTGCCGCGCGAGCTCCCGCGAGAGGGTGCTGAACGCGCGGGCGGTGACCGGACGGCCCAGAACGACGACGACGTGTGTCGGAAGTCCGGGCTTGCCGTTCTGGTCCGCGCCGATCTCGACGTCGACATGCACGCCGACCGTCGACATGGCCTCTTCGAGTTCTTCCTGCAGGTGTTCGGGATCTCGGGGGCAAATCAGCAGTACGCCCAGTGTCAGGCGTCCCCGGATGACGACCTGTTCCACGTCGAGCAGGGTCACCTCGTGACGTGAGAGCGCAGCGAACAGAACCGACGTGACGCCAGGCTTGTCCGGCCCGGTGACCGTCACGAGTACAGCGGTGTCCGATGACGCCACCGGGTCTCCCTTCACGCGCGGATCCGCATCGCGTGCGAATCCGCTGTCCGAATGTGGTCGTGGGTTTCGATTCTTGCAAGCGAAGAGCCCCGCCCGGGTACCGGGAGGGGCTCTTCGGGTCTATCGCGTACCTGCTACTTCAGATCCCTGCCTGGATCCGGGTCGCCGGAGTGCTCGTGGTCGCTCGTACTGATGGGTGCACGGCGTGCCTGTTCGAGTACTTCGGTGGTGTGTCCGCCGTGGCTGCCGGGTCCGACGTGGGCTTCGGAGCGCATGCGTTCGACCATGTGTGGGTAGTGCAGCTCGAACGCGGGACGCTCGGAACGGATACGGGGCAGTTCGGTGAAGTTGTGACGCGGCGGCGGGCAGGAGGTGGCCCATTCCAGCGAGTTGCCGTAGCCCCACGGGTCGTCGACGGTGACGACTTCGCCGTACCGGTAGGACTTGAACACGTTCCACACGAACGGCAGCGTCGACGCACCGAGCACGAACGCACCGACCGTGGAAATGATGTTCAAGGTGGTGAACCCGTCCGAGGACAGGTAGTCCGCGTACCGGCGGGGCATGCCCTCGTTCCCGAGCCAGTGCTGGACCAGGAACGTGCCGTGGAACCCGAGGAACGTCAACCAGAAATGCCACTTGCCGAGACGTTCGTCCATCATCCGGCCGGTCATCTTCGGGAACCAGAAGTAGATTCCGGCGTAGGTGGCGAACACGACCGTGCCGAACACCACGTAATGGAAATGCGCGATCACGAAGTAGGTGTCGGTGACATGGAAATCGATCGGCGGCGACGCGAGCAACACACCCGACAAGCCACCGAACAAGAAGGTGATCAAGAAGCCGATGGAGAACAGCATCGGCGTCTCCAACGTCACCTGCCCCCGCCACATGGTGCCGATCCAGTTGAAGATCTTCACACCCGTCGGCACCGCGATCAGGAACGTCATGAACGAGAAGAACGGCAACAACACCGCGCCGGTGGCATACATGTGGTGCGCCCACACCGCGATCGACAACGCAGCGATCGCGATCGTCGCGTAGATCAACGTGGTGTACCCGAACATCGGCTTACGCGAGAACACCGGGAAAATCTCGGAGACGATCCCGAAGAACGGCAACGCGATGATGTACACCTCGGGGTGACCGAAGAACCAGAACAGGTGCTGCCACAACAACACCCCACCGGTGGCCGGGTCGAACAGATGCGCACCCAGATGCCGATCCGCCGCCAACCCGAGCAGCGCCGCGGTCAACAACGGGAACGCCAGCAGGATCAGGATCGAGGTGACCAGAATGTTCCAGGTGAAGATCGGCATCCGGAACATCGTCATTCCCGGCGCCCGCAGACAGATCACCGTGGTGATCATGTTCACGCCACCCAAAATGGTGCCCAGACCAGCAACCGCCAGACCCATGATCCACAGATCCGCACCCACACCCGGCGAATGCAACGCCGACGTGAGCGGGGTGTACGCGGTCCAGCCGAAGTCCGCCGCGCCACCGGGGGTGATGAACCCGGCCGTGGTGATCAACGCGCCGAACAGATACAACCAGTACGAGAACGCATTCAACCGCGGGAACGCCACATCCGGGGCGCCGATCTGCAACGGCAGAATGTAATTGGCGAACCCGAACACGATCGGCGTCGCATACAACAGCAACATGATCGTGCCGTGCATGGTGAACAACTGGTTGTACTGCTCGTTCGACAGGAACTGCATCCCCGGCACAGCCAACTCGGCGCGCATCAACAACGCCATCAACCCGCCGACCAAGAAGAACGCGATCGACGTCGCGATGTACATGATCCCCAACACCTTGGGATCAGTCGTCGTCACCGCCTTGTGAATGAAAGAACCCTTCGGTCCCATCCGCGGCGGAAACGGCCGTGCCGCTTCCACAGCGGGAGTCGGCCTAGGCGCTAGGGCAGTCACTGATCCTCCTGAAGATGCGTCCCGTCGGCGAGCATGCGAGGGCACGTCCGGGTGTCTTGCGCTACGTCGAATCGTAGACCTTGACTCGGCGCCTCGCCTCACCGGTCCTACCGAGTGTCGTACTCGAACGTCGCACCTGCCCGGAACCGCGGCCGGATAGGGTGTGACGGCATCCGACTCCCGTTAGGAATTCCACGAGTTGTCCAGACAGTCGTTTCGGTCAGTCCCTGCTTCACTCCCGGCTCGTCGCATCACCGCACTCGCGCTCGCGGTCGGTGTTGCACTGACCGTCACGGCGTGCTCGGGTACCTCCGAGTCCGAGGACAACGCGTCGACCATCGTGCGTAGTACGACGAACGTCGCGGGGGCAGGCGTCGTCGGAAACAACCGTCCGACGACCGGGCTGTGCCCCGCGACCGCGCCGCTCGACCCGACCGGCATCGAAGGTTCGGTGCGACCTGTCGGCCACAGCGAAGGAATCAGCGAGATCCCGGCGGACCCCATGCGCATCGTCGTGTTGGACGCGGCCGCACTGGACGCCACCTGCGCGCTGGGAGTGTGGGAACGCGTCGTCGGCGCGTCGACGCTGGATCCGGACTTCCGCGGTGACGGAGACCAGGAGTTGTATCTCGGTACCGGAATTGCCGAGATCCCCGGCGTCGGAACGGTCGACTCACCGGATCTGGATGCCATCGCCGGGCTGAACCCCGATCTGATCATCGGCGCCGACTCGCTGGGCACAGAGACCTACCGATCGTTGAGCGGGATCGCGCCGACGGTCTTCACCTCGTCGGATTCCGGGTGGAAGGGCACGTTTCTGCAGTCCGCAGCCGCGCTCGGACGTGGACAGACCGGTTTCGACGAGCTGGCGCGCTTCACCGCCGACGCCGAACAGGTCGGGCGCGATGTGAAAGCCACCCAGACCCAAGCATCGGTCGTCCGATTCCTGCCCGACTCGATCGTCACCGACGGCCCGTCGTCGTTCGCGTCCGAGGTGCTCGCCGAGGTCGGCGTCGGCCGGCCGCCGTCACAGCAGGACGCCGAGAACACGGTGCCCGCCGACGATCTGTCCGCAGTCGAGGGCGACATCGTCTACGCCCGATTCGACGGAGACGACGGCGAGTCGTTCGGCACCGACGTGATGGACGGGGACGGCTGGAAGGACCTCGGCGCCGCGAAGGACGGTCGAGTGTTCGTCGTCGACGACACCGTCTGGTCGAGCAGCGGCATTGTCGCGGCTCGCGCGATGCTTGCGGATGTGACGAACTCGTTGAACGCGTACGTTTCCTGATATGCCGATCCCCGAGTTCGTCCTCGCCCTGCGCAGTCGGATCGGTACGTCGCCTCTGTGGCTGTCGGGGGTCAGCGCGGTGGTCCTCGACGCCGACGGACGAATCCTGCTGACGCGTCGCCGCGACAACGGGCTCTGGGCCATCGTGTCCGGCATCCTCGAACCCGGTGAAGAACCCGGGCCCGCCGCGCTGCGCGAGATCGCCGAGGAGACGGGCCTGGGCGCCGAACTCGTCCGACTCACGAGCGTCGACGTCACCGAGAAGATCACCTACCCGAACGGCGACGTCGCCCAATACCTGGACCTCACCTTCCTCGCCCGCCACACCGACGGCGAAGCCCGCGTCGCCGACGACGAGAACCTTGCGGTCGGCTGGTTCGACGTCGACGCATTGCCCGACGACCTGACCGACACCTCGCGGCTGCGAATCTCCAAGGCGCTCAGCGGGTCTGCGGAAGCCTGGTTTCGGCGCTAGCCCCCACCCCGCCCGGACCGAGGG
>NZ_JAAFYV010000037.1:0-63973 GCF_011770055.1 Rhodococcus sp. B10
TCACAGAGTTACGGCGGCCATAGCGGAGGGGAAACGCCCGGTCCCATTCCGAACCCGGAAGCTAAGCCCTCCAGCGCCGATGGTACTGCACCCGACAGGGTGTGGGAGAGTAGGACACCGCCGTGCACAACATCGCACAACACCCCGCAACCCCCCGGTTGCGGGGTGTTCTGCATTCCACACCCAAACACAAAACCCGCCGGCTAACAGCATGAATGAACCACCCACCCCGTCTACCCGCTGCCACGGACCATCCATGCGCAAGCTGATTCACTCGAACAGCCCGCGGATATCGTCCGCGCTGAGACTCCCGGAGAACGCGCCGCCGTCGTCCAGGACGCTGGCGGAGAGCTTCGCTTTCCGCTCCTTCAGATCCATGACCTTTTCTTCGATCGTGTTTCGCGCGACGTATCGATTGACGAATACCGTTCGGGTCTGGCCGATTCGGTGAGCTCGGTCCACTGCTTGCGCCTCGGTGGCGGGGTTCCACCACGGATCCATGATGAAGCAGTAGTCGGCCTCGGTGAGCGTCAATCCGACCCCACCGGCCTTGAGACTGATCAGGAAGACTGGAGCGTCTCCTGATGTGAAGCGTTCGACGACGTCGGCCCTGTTGCGGGTCGTTCCGTCGAGGTAGACCAGTTCGATTCCTTCATCCTCCAACCTTTCTCGGATACGCCCGAGGAAACGGGTGAACTGGCTGAAGACGAGCGCGCGGTGACCGCCGTCGACGACGTCGCGCAGCTGGGTGACCAACTCGTCGATCTTGGCGCTGGGGATGTCGGCATGCGTGTCGTCGACGAGGGATGCGTCGAGGCTCAACTGCCGCAGAATGGTCAGCGAACGCAGAATGATGACGCGGTTACGCTCGAAGTCGTCGAGCAAACCGAGTATCTTCTGCCGCTCCCTGGCGAGTCGTGTCTCGTACACCTTACGATGGCGGGGATGAAGGTCGACGTCGATGATCTGTTCCTGCTTCGGCGGAAGGTCCTGAGCGACAATTTCTTTCGTCCGTCTGAGGACGAGAGGCTTGATACGCCGCCTGAGAGTGTTCAGAACGTCGACGTTGCCGCTCCTCTCGATCGGTGTTCGGTAGTGCTCGATGAAGCGGTTCGGTGACGGGAACAATCCGGGTGCGGTGATCGACAACAGCGCCCACAGCTCCATGAGGTTGTTTTCCATAGGAGTTCCGGTGATGGCGAGTTTGAAGTTCGCCGAGAGCCGTCGTGCGCAGTGGTAGGTCTTGCCCTTGTGGTTCTTCACGTACTGCGCCTCGTCGAGGACGAGTCCGGACCAAGCGACAGCGTCGAAGTCGTCGAAGTCGAGTCGAAACACCGTGTACGACGTGACCACGACATCGACGCCTGCCGCGATCTCGGCGACGGAGAATCGCCGTCGCGTTCGGGTCTCTGCGACCGTCGCCACAGTGAGGCAGGGTGCGAACCTTGCTGCTTCCCGTGCCCAGTTGTGTACGACGCTTGTCGGCGCCACGATGACCAGTGGTGCCCTCAACGCACCCTTCTCCTTGGCGTCGACGATCATGGCAAGTGTCTGCACCGTCTTTCCGAGTCCCATGTCGTCGGCGAGGATGCCCCCGAGACCGTGGGTCCACAGAAACGACAGCCAGGAGTAGCCGTCGACCTGATAGGGACGAAGGACGGCGTCGAGACCTGGAGGCGGGTCTTGAGCCGGGACCGAGTCGAGCTGTAGCAGAGCGGCGACTTGTTGACGCCACGCGTCGGCCTGACGCGTCACCTCACCGATTTCGGCGAGCTCCTCCCACAGCGATGCTTGATATCTGCTGATCCGCAATGGCCCTTCGGGATCGTCCTGCAGGTCACGCGCCTCCTGGACGAGCCGACGCAGCTTCTCGAGCGATGGCCGGGCGAGGGAGAAGAATCGGCCGTCGTCCAACAGCATGTGTGTGGCGCCGCGCGTGATCGCGGTAAGGACACTCGCGAACGCAATGTCGGTCCCGTCGACGGTGACGACGACTCCGAGGTCGAACCAATCGTTGTCGTTGGTCAGTGCTTCGGTCGACACGGCCACGCCGACGTCGTCGCTCACGTCCTCGAAGTCGGGAACGTCACCGATCGTCGACACGTGCACGTTGTCGTACCCATCGAGCTGCGGCAGGACGTCGACGACGAAGAGCGCAGCCTCGGTGTCTGCGACGGTGAACGGCGTGAACAAACCCGGGCTCGAATCGTTCCTGCCGAACAGATCGAGCACGGAACGTAGCACTGCAATTTCCGACGCCGCGTCTCGAAGGCCGTCGCCGGCGCCGAGTACGTCGGCGGCGTAGTCGAACTCACGGTCGTCCAGGTAGTAACGCCACAGTGCGCTGATGGTCAGTCGGCTACCGCCGATATGGGTGACAGTGATGTGCAGGTCCGGACCGGCAAATACCGGTGGGGTGTACGACGCGTCAGAGGAAACGATCGTACTGTCGCGTTCGAGCGCTGGGAGGTAGTTCACCGCGAAGTCGGTGCGGTCGGCTACCGGAATGGTCAGGGGCAGAGACGAGTTCGACACCCGCCTCAGTGCCGCAGGAACGGACTGGGAGAGAGCAGCCAGGCGAAAGCCGTTATTGGTGTAGTCGGATCCGGCGTCCCAATAGACGATCCCCGCGTTGTCGGAACCGACGAACCGTCGTCTCTCGGACGGAATGGTCTCGTCGTCGACGGTGACGCGTCCCTGGAGTGTGAGAGTGCCGATGTCGTCGCCCGTGATGTCGACGACGAACGCCGCGGTCCCCGGCCAGGGAATTTCACCGAGTTCGCGCCGGGTATGGACCAACGTGACACCGGCATCGCGTGCCTCGTCGAGCAGACTCCACAACACGCGACCTGGTACCTCGGACAAATCGACGAGTGACGCGTCGTGAGCCTCGTAGAAATGCCGGATCACGACGTGCGCACGAACTCTGGACAGCGCGTGCAGCTCTCGCAGAATCTCGCTCTGTCGTTCGAGCCGATGGTCGGAGGTCGCGGACAGTGACGACCACGAGACACCTCTGGTGAACCACGCTCCGCGACTGTCGAAACGAACCGGCCGAGCGAACAATCCGACTGCATCGGATCGCCCGCTCGACGGCTGTACTCCCAGTTGGAGCCCGAATCCGCGTTGCCGCCGTTCTTCTCCGACGCGACGAATCGGGGCCAGCGCCTGCGACCAGTGGCCGACGATCGGAAGTCCGTGCGTGGCTCGCGCGGTCGTTCGACCGTCGGCGCGGGCTCGAAGGAGCGTCGCGACGATGTGCTTGCAGTTGAAGACGACGGGGCAGTTGCATCGTCCGTAGTCGACGCTGCACATACGACCCGCTTCGATGCCCACCGATATCGACGTCGCGTACGGCGTCGCACGATTGCCACGCACCGATGCTGTCAGCGTCGAAGCCGCTTCGTTCCATTCGACGTACCCGACTCGGCCCTCGTCGAAGTACTGGGTTCCGCGTGCAAATACTGCGCTGCCGAAGCGAACTTCGAGAGCGTCGAAATCGAGGTCGTCCATCGCTGGGATCGTCATGGCCGCAGAAGATAGAACTACCCACCGACAGATTCGGGTCGAGGGACCCGCTGTTTCAGTCCTCGATGATCGAGTAATGCGACGCGTCCCCTTCGATCACACGGCTGCGTTCTCCACGGACGCTGACAGGAACATCTCCGGCCAGCGTGATCCGTTCCAGGCGTCGGTACTGGTCGTCGTAGTCCGCGACGGCATAGTGCTGCGTTGCGCGGTTGTCCCAGATCGCCACGTCGCCGAGCTGCCACGACCACCGCGTGGTGTGCTCCAGTTCGGTGATACGCGCCTGAAGAACGTCGAAGATCGCTCGTGACTCCGCGGTGCCCAGCCCGACGAAGTTCTTGACGAAATGCCCGAGCAGGAGCGTCTTCTCGCCGGTGACGGGATGGACCCGTACGACGGGGTGCTCCGTCTCGTAGTACGTCGACTGGAACTCCTTGCGGTACTCGGTGGTCTTCTCGTCGGCGATCCGTGAGGCCGATGTTGCGGCGTAGTCGTACACGTTGCTGTGCACTGCCCACAGGTTCTCGGCGAGCGCCTTCAGCGAATCCGGAAGGGCGTTGTAGGCAGCCGTCGTGGAGGCCCACGTCGTCGTCCCGCCATAGTCCGGGAGTGAGACCGCACGCAGAATCGACGCTTTCGGGATGCGATCGACGAAGGTGACGTCCGAGTGCCAGCTGTTGGCTTTGCCGTACTCCGAGTCGATGGCGAGCGTCTTGACGCCGCGGGACGTGACCGTCGGGTGCGGGGTGGTGGGCGTACCGAGAAGTTCGGCGAATGCGTGTTGCGATTCGTCGTCGAGGTGATGCTGGCCGCGAAAGAAGACGACCTTGTGCTCGGCGAGAGCGTGCTGAACGAGATCGATGGTCGACGCGTCGAGGTCGGCCCCGAGGGCGACACCGTCGATTCGGGCTCCGATGTGTTGTCCGAGTTTGACGACCTGGACCTGCTCGGTGGTCGGTATCGCGAACGTGGTTGACATGTAATCCCTTTCAGACGGACGTCGGAGACGCGAGCGGAGTGAGACCGTAATGACCTCGGAGTGTTTTTTCGGTGTAATCGGTGCGGAACAGCCCCCTGCGCTGCAGAATCGGCACGACGTGGTCGACGAAGAGCTCGAGGCCGCCGGGCAGGAACGGTGGCATGATGTTGAATCCGTCCGCCGCTCCGCCGTCGAACCACAGTTCCAACTCGTCGGCCAGCTGCTCCGGTGTTCCTGTGAACGTGCGGTGGCCGCGTCCGCCACCCAGAAGCCCGATCAACTGACGGACGGTGAGGTTCCCTGATTCGGCCAGGTTCTTCACGAGTTGGTAGCGGCTCTTGTTGCCGCGGATGTTCTCGATCGGGGGCAGCGTCGGCAGCGGTTCGTCGAGGGAATGGGCGCTGAGATCGGTACCGAGCATCCACGACAGCTGTCGCAGAGAGTATTCCGGCGATATGAGATCGGTGAACTCGGCCTCGAGCGCACGTGCTTCGGCCTCCGTCGACGCGAGGTACGGGACGATGCCGGGGAGCACCTTCAGGTCGTCGGCCCCGCGGCCGTACGAGGCCAATCGGGCTTTAAGGTCACTGTAGAACTGCTGACCTTCGACCAGCGTCCGTTGTGCCGTGAAGACGGCTTCGGCATACCGCGCAGCGAAGTTCTTTCCGCTCTCCGACGAGCCGGCCTGCACCAGCAGAGGTCGACCCTGAACGGACCGAGGGGAATTCAGCGGGCCACGGACTGCGAATCGATCGCCGACGTGGTCGATCGTCCGGACCTTGTCGGCGTCGGCGAAGGTGCCGGTTTCCTCGTCGAGCACCAACGCATCCGGTTCCCAACTGTTCCACAGTGCCGTTGCCACGTCTACGAATTCGGCTGCGCGATCATAACGCCCCGCGTGATCGGGGACTTCGTCGTAGCCGAAGTTGGCTGCTTCGTCGACGCCTCCCGAGGTGACGATGTTCCAACCGGCGCGTCCGCCACTGATGTGGTCGAGCGACGTGAACTTGCGAGCGAGAGTGAAAGGTTCGTTGTAACCGGTCGATGCCGTCGCGATCAGTCCGACATGACTCGTCACGGTGGCCATCGCCGTCAGCAACGTGATCGGCTCGAAGATCGCCGGTGCGTTGTTCTTCACCCGAGGCCCAGTAGCGAGGTTGTCGGCGAAGAACACCGAATCGAGCTTACCGCGCTCGGCCAACCGTGCGAGGTCTTGGAAATGTTCGACGTCGAGCACCTTGTGTGCGTCGGTACGAGGGTGGCGCCACGCGGCTTCGTGATGCCCGACACCCATCAGAAATGCATTGAGGTGAAGCTGTTTTCGTTCGGTCATGACTTCCCTTTCAGTGAGTCGGGCGCCAGCGCGAGATGCGCCGCTCGACGGCGACGATGAGACCGTTGAACGTCAGTCCGACGAGTGAGATCGCGAGGATGCCGGCATACATGTTCGGGATCTGGAAGTTCAGCTGCGACGCTGTGATCAGGTACCCCAGACCCGCTTTTGCGCCGACCATCTCGGCGGCGATCAGAACGAGGATCGACGACGCGGCTGCCATCCGGACCCCGGTGAAGATCGTCGGTACCGCTGCGGGCAACACGACCTTCTGGAACAGCCTCAGCGGTGAGAAACCCAGCGACCGAGCCGATTTGATGAGCAACGGGTCGACGGTGCGCACACCCGAGATGGTGTTGAGCAGAATCGGGAATGTGCTGGCGTACAGAACGAGTGAGATCTTCGAAGTCTCACCGATACCCAGGATCAGAATGAACACCGGCAAGAGAGCCAGCGCCGCTGTGTTTCTGAACAGTTCGAGGATCGGGCCGAGGAACTCGGCCACGGGTTTGTACCACGCGATCGCGACGCCGAGAGGAACGGCCACGAGGATGGCAATGGCGAAACCTGTCAGCGCACGAGACAAACTGGCGGACAGATGTTCCCACAGTTGCCCGTTGACGACGAGTTCGACGAACGCTTCGGCGACGACCGAGAAGGGCGGAAGAAAGACCTCGTCGACGAGGCCGAATCGGGGTGCGAGCTCCCACAGGGCCAGAAAGGCCGCGATGGCGAGCAGCGGCTTGACGATGCGCCACACCACCGACGCGCCCTGTCGATGCAATGACGGCTCAGCCGACTCTGCGGCAATCGGCTCTGTACGAACGACTTTCGTCGGCGTGGGCTTGAGATCAACCATGGGACACCTCGAGTTCGACGGACTGTGCACGCTCGACTTCACCGTGAAGCAGCGTCCAGATGTGGTGGCGCAACGATCGGAACTGCGCGTCGGAACGGACGTCGTCGACCGTACGGTCGATGGCGACGTCGACGACGGTTTTGATTCGGCCTGGCCGTGACGTCAGAACGGCGACGCGTTGGCCCAGGTAGATTGCCTCGTCGATGCCATGCGTGATGAAGACGATCGTCTTGCCGGTTGCCTTCCATATGCGGAGCAGTTCGTCCTGCAGCGATTCGCGCGTCTGGGCGTCGAGCGCGGCGAACGGCTCGTCCATCAGGAGGACTTCGGGATCGAACGCGAGGCTGCGTGCGATTGCGACGCGTTGCTTCATGCCGCCGGACAACTCGTGTGGATAGCGGTCGGCGAAGGCGTCGAGACCCACGAGTTCGAGGTAATGCTGCGCGACGGCGCGGCGCTCGTTCTTCGGTAGTCCCTTTGCTTCCAGACCGAATTCGATGTTGTGTCTCGCAGTACGCCAGGGGAGTAGCGCGTATTGTTGGAAGACGATGCCGCGATCGAGACCGGGACCCTGGATCGGGTTGCCGTCGAGCAGAATTCGTCCACGCGTCGGATCGCTGAGGCCGCCGAGAAGGTCCAGCAAGGTCGATTTGCCGCAACCGCTCGGCCCGACCAGAACGAGGAATTCGCCTGGCGCGACGTCGAGAGTGATGTCGTCGATTGCCGTGAACTTCTCGTGTTCGCCACGAGCGTCGAATTGCTTGGTGACGCCGTCCAAAGTCAGTTTCGGAATGGTCATTTCGCCTCCTGCAACGCCCGACCGTCGGAGTCGCTGTTCGGTGGGTAGGTACCGTTCGAATACGGATTGAATTCGTTGGTGTAGATATCGGACGGTTGTATGTCGTCGCCGAGGTCCTCGTTGCGCTTCAGCCAGTCGATCCAGATCTGGAACTCCTTGTCGGCGATCACGCCGCCCGGCGCGACGCTCGAGCTGCGCCAGTAATCGACCAGATCGGGGTTCTCGTTGCGTCCCCGATTGGTGATGATGTCCTTGTAGCGTGCGATCACCTCGTCGCGCGGAACGGTCTGTGTCCATCGGATCGCGCGGGCGACACCTTGGACGAAGTCGGCGACGTCGTCCTTGTTCTTTGCGATGAAATCCTTTCTCAGAACGTAGGTTCCGTACGAGAAGGTTCCGTACAGGGATTCGTCGGTGAAGAGTTCGCGCAAACCACCTCGTTGGACGGCCGTCTGTCGGAAGACCGATCCGAGGGTTCCGACGTCGATCTGGCCTTGCCGTAGTGCTTGTTCGGTGTTCACCGGCGGGACGACAGTCAATTCGACCTGTGCTATCTCGTCTTTCGACAGTCCCTGCTGTGCCAGCCATTCTCTGATGACGAACTCCGCGTGCGCGCCGAATGTGTTCATCGCGACCTTCTTGCCGATGAGATCTCGTGCCGATCGGATCGGGCTGTCGTCGAGAACGTAGAATCCGTTGAACGTCTCCTTGTCGGCGCCGTAATACGAAAGTACCGACTGGATAGGAGAATTCGCGGCCGCGAGTTTGACGATTGCACCGTTGAACGCACCGCCGAACTCGGTGTCACCTGTCGCGGCGGACTGGATGTCCTGCGGTCCGCTGGTGGTGTCACCTACCCAGTTCAGCGCTATCCGGTCGAAATATCCGAGGTTCTCGGCGAGTTCGGGAAACGTGACCTGTCCGGTCGATCCCTGATACCGCAGGACGGTTCGGCCGTCGAGCGTCTTCTCCGGTTCGGACGAGCCCGCACAGCTTGTGGCCAGTGATACAGACATCAACAAAGCGCTGACCGCGGCGAGTGTGCGGATCAGTCTGCGATACAGCGTGTTTCCTGACATTGTGACGAAGGTACGGATGCGTCCGGTACCGGTCCAGAGTCAGAATCAGCTCGAGTCGAAGGGTGTCGTGACGGCCGCCGTTCCGTCATGGTCGTGGTCGGTCGTGCGTCGAACGCATGCGGCGGCGCAACGGCGCAGAGCCGTCGCGCAGGCCTCAGCTCGCGGAGAACCGGGCGTGTACCTCGGCGTGAATGACGATGTCCTGCGGCTTCAACTCGAACCCGTCGTCCGCCCCGCCCACATAAGCGCGCGACGCAAGTGCGTAGTCGGAGTGGGTGGCGGCCGCTACACCGAGAAGTCCAGGATCGGCGATCGCCAGTGCGGTGATGGCGGTGCGTCCGACGCTCTGCGCATACACTTCCGCCTTCTCGACGGCGTCCTGTACCGCGAGGGTGCGGACGAAGCGGGTCTTCTCCAACGCGCTCTGTTCGGTCAGAGCCCAGTCGAAACGACCGACGTCGACGCCGTCGAGCGCCGACACGGCGTAGACGAACGCATCGATGACGTCGATCTGACTGAACTGCACTTCGATCGTTGCGACTGCCTGATAGACGTAGGGAAGCTGCTCGCCGTCCTGGTTGAACGGGCGCCTGCGCGAATGGCGCACTTGATCGAGCGCCCATGTGTCGATGGGACCCGACGTCTCGTTGAACAGCGGGTCGATCAGTCCTGTCAGGTCTTTCACCAGCCGGTGGGCCGGCTCGGCCGCTGCCTCGGCGGAACGGCCGTCGGTCCTGACGACGAGCGACACCGTGCAGCGTTCCGGCGTGAACGTCGCCTGACCTCGCCCGACGACCGTGATCTCGAGTGGATGCGAGTCCATGCGTTCGAGTGTGGCACAGGTGGTGACCGGTGGTCGGATGTTCGCGCGCCGATCACCACCCGTGCATTCAGCGTCCGGGTATCGGCTTGTGGGCCAGATCGATGACTTCCTCGGTGGTCAGCGGACTCTTGGGGTGGTAGCTCAGGCAAAGTGGGGCTTGAATCTTGTTGAATCCTTCGCCCTCGACCGCGGCGTAGAACTGTCCCGTCTTGAGCCTTCCGATATCGGTCGCCGAACTGCCCTTCGCGCGTGCCATTTCCTGTGCGGCATCGATCTGCACCGGACTGTTCAAGAATCCGAAGAACTGGGTGGCGGCGTTACCCGGAATCCGGTTGTTCAGGCCCTTGGGGGCTTGTGTGGCGAAGACCAACCCCAGTCCGTACTTTCGGGCCTGCGAGGCAAGTGCCAAAGTGCTTTGCGTGCATGCCGTCAAAGCCCCGGATGGAGCCAGGGTCTGCGCCTCGTCCATCACGAACAGACCGCCCAGCGGCTTCTCACCGGCGGGGTTCTTCTTGATCCACGCGAAGAGTGCCATCTGTAACTGGTTCACGAAGCTCTGACGCTGCTCGTCGGACGGGAGGCCGACCATGCTGATCACCGAGATGCGCGCACGCTTGTCGGGCGACGGAGTCAGCAGCAGGCCTGGATCCATGGGCGTACCTTCGCCGCCGAACATCGGGTCGTTGACCATCGACGCCCGCAGATTCTGTGCAATATCTGCAGCGATCTTCTCCGAGTTCTCCAGATCGCTTATGTAATCGGGTAATTCGGAGAGAAGATCGATGAACTGCACAAGGTTGCTGCCCGAGTTCTGGCCGAAATGTTCCAACGCTTGCTTCAGAACAGCTTTCGCCTGCATCGCCTTCGATGTCTTGCCGGAAACAAGTGCCCGCGGCGCGAGTGTTGCGACGGCTGAGTCCAGTGCCTCCGCGAACTCGTCCGGGAAGTCCTTCACGCTTGCGAAGTCCGGCAGAGGTTGGAAGCTGATCGGACGTCCAGCGGAACGACGAGGCGTCCACACGATCACCTCTGTGTTCCGATGGTATTCGGCGGCCCGGCTGACCTCGGCACTGTCCCAGTGAGGGGGAGGCGTCGGCCACGCGATACCGAGACGTGCAAGGTCGTTGTTGGGATCCAACACGATTGCGGACACGCCGCGAAGTGCGCATTCCTCGACCAACCGCCTGATGAGAACTGTTTTGCCCGAACCGGATCCGGCGAAGATCGCGGTGTGTTTGCGTAGGGCTTCGAGGTCGATTCCAAGATGCCCGTTCCGGTCCAGCTTCGCGCCCAACGGGACCATGCGCGGGTCGATCTCCACTGGTGTCTCCGCCTCCGGCGACGCCTCGCCGCCATTTTCGTCCGTCGAGCCGGTGTCATCGATAGGGAACAGGCCGGAGCCGGTCGCCGGGGAGTCGTCGATCGCGTCGACGAGGACCTTGATGTCGTGCGCGGGGCGACGGGTGGCCAACCACGAGTCGAGTAAGGGTGACGCCTCGTCGACCATGTCTTTCAGGGCCGACAGTGACGCGAGATCCTCTTCGGAGATCGACAGGGTTCGACCGCCCGCTTGCTCGAAGTCGTTGACTGCCTGCGCCGTTTTGGGGCCCGACGACCATGCGGCGTTGCGCACGATGAACAGGCGCCGGCGTGAGATTCCCGTGTGCAGTCCCGCCGTGGTGCACGCTGCACGCAGTCTGTTCAGCACTGCCACAGCGTTCTCCGACGCGATCGCACGGAATGCCCAATGCTGCTCGTCTTCTGTCGCGGGATCCAACTTCTGCCGAAGTCGGGCGTGCAGCGCAGGCTTGGCGCTCGGGAGATTGTCGAGACTGAACGCGTCGCCGATGTCCCCTAGTTCCTTGATCCAGGACGTCAGGCCTGCGTGCAGAAGCGGTGGTACGAGTTTGTCCTCGAACTTCGGGCTCGTGGGCAGATTGGTGACCGCGGACTTGCGAAACTCCTCGTAGCGTTCGTCGAGTAGTTTCAGTTCCGATTCGTTGTCATCGGGTGGCGGCAGCGTTACCTGGTCGCCAACCAAATTCGTCATCTCGACGACCTCGCCGGTCTCCAGGCAACGCCGAATGTGTTTGTCTACGTTGATCATCAGTTGCCGAGGAGTGATCCCCTCAGCGGTCGCGAAGGCAGCGCGCGACACGGGCCACGTCGGGTACGGAGGCTCGAATCCGGCTGCTGTGTATTTCGGCGTGAACCGCTTCTCCAGGATCTCTTCTGCAATCGAGCCTTTGTCGAGGCCTGTGATCGTCTGCGTGACTCGAAAGCGGTCCGCAACGCTAGCGGTCGCGCGCGACTGGATCAATTCCCAAACGGAGGGCAGACACGCGACGACCGAGGCTGTGCGTCCGAGATTTTCGCGGAGCGCCATCAACCCGTGCGCGACCTGCTCCAGCACGAGGTCGTCCGACATGTCAGCGGTACCCTGCGCATCCGTCGAAGATCGTGACTGCGCCAGAAGGGTATCGATCTGATCCACCGCCAGTACCGCAGGACCCGTTGCCGCGAGCAACCTCGAAATATCGCGCACTACCTGTTGGGGAGTGAGCACACTCTGCTGAATTCCCCACTTCTCCCGACTTCCGACTGCCACCTCCTCGATCGACTGCAGGAATGCGTTGCCGATGTCCAGGACGTTCAGTTCGGTCGCGGCGTAGAGGACCAGAGCTCGTAGAGTTGACTGACTCTGGTTGATCAGACGTGTGTGCACGGTATGGACCGCAGCGACGAACCTGTCGAGCGTTTCCGGTGTCAGTTTGTCTTCGCCGATGATTGCCCGGCGTTCTGCTCGCGAGACGCGTGCAGTCGAGGCCAGACGCCAGAGAAACAGCTTGAGTTGTGTGTCCTGTTCAGGGGCGGGGCGTGTCAGATCATCCAGCATGCCGACGAGAGTGGTCTGCCAGAAGGTCGTCGAATCGAGTAGACCGATCAGGAAGAAGTAGCCGCCGCTTGCCTGCACCCGTTCGCGTACCTGACCGAGTAGGTGGGTCTTTCCCGAGCCTGCGGTACCGCGCAGGGCGACACCGATCGGGCTGGCGTCGGGGCTGGCGTCAGCATCGTCGAAAGCTTCCATGATGAAGTTCAACGCAGAGTCGTGCAGCGAGTGAGCGTGCAACTCCGACTGCGACTTCCAGACGTCGTCCGGAGTGGGAGCCCAGTTGAGTCGAATCGATCTCAGGGCTTTCCGTTCGAGATCCTTCATCATCCCTCGATTGCTATCAGGTGTACTGGTCGTCCGGCGATGGTAATGGCGGCGCCTCGAACGGAATCGGTGAGTTCTTTCTGATTTTCCTGAGCGATGAAAGTTACGTCGGCCGACCTCTTCATCTCGCCGAGTTCTCGATCCAGCTTGGCTCTCGGAATATGTGCGAGCTCGGAACGGATGTCAGCGAGCGTCACCCATGCGCCCTCACGCGAGGCGAGGTTCGAATAGGCCTTGCGAACGCCCGCCTCGATGTCGACTTCAGCCGCTGGTGTCACCGCGACGGGCCGAACAGGCGTGTCCGATGCTGGGACGGACGGCGTCTCGTCGCTAGGCGTTTCGACGCGGAAGACGTGCGACAGCCGCAGATCCTCTTTGTCCAGGTAGCGCTGCAGCCCGGCGAGCACCGTATAGAGACCCTTTGCCTGCGGGGTCGCGCGGGGAGGAGGGCCGCTCTTGAGTTCGCGGGCGCATTGAGCCCAGCCACCCTCGGTCAGGGTGTGAACATACGGCCTCTTGCTGGTGTCGGACTCGATCAAGCGAAGTCGGTTCAGTCTGTCCCTGTGGTCCTTCTTGAGTTCAGGACCCAGTTCTTTCAGCCGCGTGTTCGACGTTTCCTCGGCTTGGGCCATCAGCACGAGCAGGATCAATCGCTCTGTGCCGGTCAATTCGTCACTGGCCACTGGGTTTCCCTTCGATATGTGCACTACGCGGGAGCATCGCTCGCCGCCTCTTCTCGATGAAGCTCTCGATTGCGGAGACTACAGCGATGACGTCGTCCAGCACTTGTTCGTTGGTGAACCGCAGCACGGAGTAGCCGTGAAGTTGAAGAACGACGTCCCGCTGATGGTCCCGCGCGAATTTGGCGGCGTGGCGGTGCTCCGGACCATCGACTTCGACGACACATTTCTCGGCGGGCCAACGCAAGTCGACGACGATGCGTTCGTGGAGGCTGGACGGTTGAAAGGGTTGATTCCACTCTCGGCCGGTGGCCCAGACGCAGAGCGCAAGAGCGCGTTCGAGCTTCTTCTCGGCCGCGCTGCCCGGATGCGGTCGACCGGCCAGTGCAGGAATTCGGACCGGTCCGGTGTCCTCGGCGTCCGTCCTGGTGTGCAGGCGCACCTTGTCCAGCGGAACGGCGACGCTGCGGACGCGGTCGGATACGGGAGTCGGCGCACCGACTACCCAGACGGCGAACCCTCCGTGATGCGCGAGCCATTCGCACGCGCCGACGAACTGGTTCGGCGCTGCTTCGAGCACGCGTGGATCGACGTCGAGGATCAGAGCGACCGCGTCGCGCTCGTATGCCGACGCGAGCAACCGCCGAACACCCTCTGCCCTGGTTTCGGCAATGAACGTCCGCGTAATCACGTGATCGCGCAGTGCGGATTCGGCCAGCGCTGCAACGTACGGGCCGAAGTGACCGGCCGACTCGGACAGGTCGTTCGCAAGGCGTCGTGTAGCCAACACGTCGAGACGGTTGGGGCCGTCGAAGTCCTCGGCGCCCGGCAGCCACACAGGGAATAGTTGACGCGCTGCGCTTTCCAGGAGGTCGAGTATCGACTTCACGAGCTGGTTCTGCGGCTGCGCCTCGTCGATCGGAAGCTGAACGATCGCGGGTGCGTCGGCAGGCAGCGGGTCGAGCTGCGAAGTGAATGTCGCGGCGTCGACACCCAGGAATTGGACCACCCTATTGTGCGAATGCTGGGTGTACCACGGCATCTCGTCGTGATGTTTCATATGAATCCTCGTCGTGCCGTCCCCGTTGTCGGATCGACGGGACATAGCACCACCACGTCGGTGTTGAGCGAACCGAATTCGAACATCCCGGACATCTTGGCACGACCCCCGCAGTGCTGCACGCGGCGATTTTCGACGACGTCGGTTCGAACTGCTCAATCGGACGTAGGGGCCGGAGGAATTCATTCGACTGGATGATCGGACGTCGGACATCCGGCCAACCCGGTTCGCTCGAACTGATCGCCCCTATGACGCAGAATGTCCTCATGACCGCCACCCCGCGCCGACGGTGGGTGCTGCATGTCGATCTGGATCAGTTCATCGCCGCGGTCGAGGTATTACGCAATCCGGAGCTCGCGGGTAAACCGGTCGTCGTGGGCGGCAGGGGAGATCCGACGGAACGCGGCGTGGTGTCGACGGCGTCGTACGAGGCCCGTGCGTTCGGAGTCGGCTCCGGAATGCCGCTACGTGTGGCTGCGAAGAAATTGCCGGACGCGATTTTTCTCCCGGTCGACGGTGAGGCGTACACGGCCGCGTCGAACGTGGTGATGGAGACGCTGCGAGGGCTGGGCGTGGTCGTCGAGGTGATGGGTTGGGACGAGGCGTTTCTCGGCGTCGAGACCGATGATCCGATCGCGTTCGCACGACGAGTGCACGACGAGGTGTTCGAGGCGACGGCTCTGCACTGCTCGGTAGGTATCGGCGACAACAAGCTCCGGGCGAAGATCGCCACGGACTTCGGGAAACCGCAAGGCGTCTACACGCTGACGCAGGACAACTGGTTCGAAGTCATGGGGGAACGCGGCACGGACGCGCTCTGGGGGATAGGTAAGAAAACCGCAAGAAAGCTTGCGACACTCGGTATCACGACGGTCGCCGAGCTGGCAGCGACCGACGATGGCGTGCTCGCTGCGGCCTTCGGTCCGAAGACGGGGCCGTGGATCGGCACCAAAGGCCGGGGCGTCGACCTGTCACCGGTGTCCGCTGAACCGTGGATTCCGCGGTCGCACAGTCGCGAGACGACGTTTCAGCAGGATCTCGACGACTGGTCAGCCGTCACCGAGGAGGTGCGGACGCTGGCTCTGCGAGTGCGCGAGGACATCATGGCGGCCGACCGCATGGCCGTACGTGTCACGCTGAAAGTCCGATACGTGCCGTTCGAAACTCACACCACCACAGCCGCATTGAGAGAACCGACGTTCGACCCGGCGGTTATCTCCGACGCCGCTGCCGCCCTCGTCGACCGCTTCGATCACACTCGACAAGTGCGCCTGATGGGTGTCCGACTGGAGATGACGCCGGTCGATCAGACCCTCGCGAACAACGAGGGTGATGTCTCCGGGACCTGACGAACGAGATTGCGCGCCACCAGGTGTCGCAGATGTGCAGCCGCCTCGGACAGCGCCATCACCTTGCCCATCGGCGAGATGTCGGCCCACGGCTTGTACCACTGCATCCGTTCGGCGACCTGCCAGACGGAGATTCGATCGTCGCCGAACGCGTCGTACAGATGGTCGAGCCGTTCCTCGTGATGTTCGATCAATTCGCCTGCACGACCGGCGACGTCGTCGATCGCAAGTCCGTGCGCGCCGAGGCCGCGAGTGACGTTCATCGTCTGCACCCGTCGTAACGAGTCCATGAATTCGGCCAACGCGTCGCGTTCCTCGAGTGGGTACACGAAGTTCCCGACGTGTGGAGTGGTCTTCTGCAGAACGTGATCGCCGGTGAACATGACAGCGGATTCGGGAAGGTGAAAGCAGACATGTCCCGGGGTGTGGCCGGGGGTGTAGACGGCACGCAGCTCACGGCCGGCGAGCGCGATTGCTTCGCCGTCGACAAGTACTCGATCGGGCGCGGATTCGGGACCCGTCGGCGGCTCGGGTGCGACGTTCTGCCACGCGGCGAGGTCAGCCGTCGACGCGCCCGCCGCGATCATGTTCTGCTTCTCGGCCTCGAGCCAGTCGTTGTCGCGTGGTTCGACCATGCCCTTGAACTGGGCATGGTCCGCCTCGTGCATCGCGATCCACGCGCCCGACGCCTCGCGCACCCGGCCGCACAGCCCGATGTGGTCGGGGTGGAAATGTGTCAGGACGACGCCCTCCACGTCGGTCACCGAGTGTCCGATGGCCTCGAGACCCGACGTGAGGCCGTGCCAGGCGTTGTCGTCGTCCCATCCGGCGTCGACGAGGATCAAGCCGTTCGGTGACTCCATCGCGTAGACGAGTGTGTGGCCGAGGGGGTTATCGGTGATGGGCACCGGAATTCGGTAGATGCGGTCTCCGATTGCTGCCGCGTCGCTCATGTGCACCCACCCTGTTGCTTAGTTCACGTAATCGATCCTCTGTACATCCATAGTGACCTTCGGTGAACGCGATCACGCAACCGGGTGTGGGCGGACCTCTATTTACGCCCCGCCGTCCAGCGCATTCCCCACCCGTATGCCTTGTCGAGCTCGGCCTGGCCGCCGTCGATGTACTTGACCTCGCGGGTGACGGTGAAACCCTGGCCCGAGTTCTGCAGAAGTGCGATCGCGCAGATGCGGGCGGCATTGCTGGCTGAATCCAGTCGCACTTCGACCTGCGGTCCGCTGGTGGGGAACAACGTGACGACACCGTCGACGGCAGCCCAGTTAGGAGCGCCCTCGTAGATCATCGCGAAGATCAGTATTCGTTTGAAGCGGGCGGGGTTCGCCAGGTTGACGTGCATGTTCTCGCCACCCGCGACGTTGCCGGATCGGTCGTCGCCGTCGAGAGCGATGAACGGGTGACCCTGGACCGAGCCGAAGCTGTTGCCGAGGGCCTGAACGACGCCTTTCGACCCGTCGGCCAGCTCGTACAGACAACCCAGGTCGAGATCGACTGCGCTCGGTGCGCTCGCGGCCGCGGCGAGCTTGGCGAAGAAGCCCTGCTTCTTCGGTTGCGCCGGCGCCCCGCTCGACCAGTTCAGGTTCACGCGCATGGTGCCCTGGGACTCACCCTTCTTGGCCAGGCTGACCGTGGGCGCAGCCTTGGACAGCGTCACCTTGCCGAGGTTGACGCCGGACGCACCGGAATCGGACGGTCTGCGGGTGTTGTCGATCGCCATGAGAAGCCTTTCGGAGATGTCCTTTTCGTGTGGTTCAGGCTACGGTCTACGCCGCCATTCGATGGCCGGGCAGGTGTCCATAACCATTGCAACCCCAGCGGCGGTCGTGCGTTCGAACGCTGCCTCGTCGACGACGCCGAGCTGAAACCACACGCCCTTAGCGCCCACCGCTACCGCCTCGTCGGCGAACCGGCCTGCCGCCTCGGATCGTCGGAACACGTCGACGACATCGATCGGGAAGGGGACGTCGGCCAGCGTCGCGAAGCCCTGTTCGCCGAGCACGGTCGGTGCGTCGGGGTGAATCGGAACGATTCGTTTGCCGCGTTGCTGCAACAATTCGGCAATGGAGTACGCGGTTTTGCTCGGATCGCCGGACAGACCGACCACTGCCCACGTCTCGAGGTCGTCGAGCATGAGGTCGACTGCTTTCGGGTCTTGCCACGAGGTAGTCATGACCGCAAGTTACACCTCGGCACGGACATCGGTCTGCAGTCGTGCGACCGCAGCGGCGCCGATCGTGCCGAGAGCGAGAACGACCGCGGCGACGATGAACGCGACGGTGTACGAGTCTCCGATTGCCCGTGCGACGACCAGCGGCCCGAGGACTTGGCCGACACCGTAGACCGTGGTCAGGGCGGCGGCCGTGCGGCCGATGGGCAGGCGGGCGGCGGTCGTGAGAGTCAGCAGCGTGATGCCCATGAACGTGCCGCCGAACAGGACGGCCGAGACGACGGCGACGGCGGAGTTCGAGGTCAGCGCTGGGAGCAGCGCGGAGATCGTCTGCAACGAGAATGCAGCCACCAGTGCGCGTTTCGTCGTGATGCGACGAGCGACGGCGTGCCACAGGACGGTTGCGGGCACCGCGGCCAGGCCGACCACGATCCAGACGGCAGGGCCGACCGACGAATTTCCGTGACCGCCGACCGCTGCAACGAGGAATGTGCCGACGATGATGTAACCGAGGCCTTCGAGGAAGTACGTGGCCAGCAGGACCCGCCAGATGGTGCGATCACGCGTCGACAACGGGTTTTCGCCACCGCCCGAACGGGATTCGGCGTGGATGCGGAGGGCGAGCGCGGGCGCAATCAGAATCGCCGTCAACAATGCCGAGCAGAGCCACAGTCCTTGCCACGAAAGGTGCGGCGCTGCAACGAGTGTGAGAATTCCCGACGCCGCGATGCCGGTGCCGACCCCGCCGAACGTCACACCGGGCGACGCCTTGGCATGATGTGCGACGGTGCTGGCGCATCCGAGAAAAATTGCCGCACTGGCCATACCGGCGAGCAAGCGGAGGAACGAGAACAATGCGGTGCTGTCCACGGCAGCCATGGCGAGCTCGCTGACGACGAGCACGACTGCCCACGCTCTGAACGCCGCGGTGGTGTTGACGCCCGGCCGAATCGACAGCACGACTGCGCCCAGGAGGTAGCCCGCGTAGTTCGCGGTGGCGATGACCGCGCCGCTGCTCGGGCTGACGCCGGCCGAGTCGACCATGATCGGCAGAATCGGTGTGAACACGAACCTGCCGACGCCCATGGCGGCCGCGAGTCCTGAGGCGGCGGAGAGCGAGACGCGTCGGCCAGTCATCGATTGATCCACTCGGCGCACGCTACCCAACCGGTGACATGGAGATGACGTCGAACCTACGAACCGGGCCTGCCTGCGTGGCTCTGCACGTCGTGGTGATGGGGTCGGACATCCCCTGCTCGAGCCGCACTTCGACATGCCGGCCGTAGTGATCGAGAACGACGGTCCACGACGACCCGTCCTGTCGTTCGGAAACCGGATGAAGGGTGTCGATTCGGTTGTCGGACAGCGCAACTCGTGCGTGGTGCTGTGCCGCCTGTGCGACGGCTGACAGCGAGCAGCGTCCGCGGAAAAAACGGGGATCCACCATTCCCTCGCCGTGTAGACGGACGATCTGCTCTGCATCCGCGTCGTCGACGTTCCCGTAATACAAGCCCTCGGGAAAGACCACCATTGTGCCGGCGAACCGATCGCCGCCGAGGTGCGAGCATTCCCAGGTGATCTCGCTGTGCGCGGTCATGAGCGCAGGCAGAACTCGGCGCCCGCGCACCGCGCAGCATTGGTCGTGACGGCCGTGAGTGCATACCGCGACGATGGGGTCGGTCGACAGCGTCCCGGCAGGATCGTCGACGTCGAGTTCCAGAACGTCCTCGGGACGCTCGACCTCACCCCAGCGAATGCTTTCCGTGCCGACGCGAGCATCGACGACGGCCCAGCGCCACCGACCCTCACCGCGGTGACGGCCGGGGCGTCGAATTGCCAGGCTGCGCATACCGGCGGCCTCCACGTGCCGCGCGATACCGAAACCGAGCGCGGGTGCGAGAACGCGGTCGGAATTCACGAACGCCGAATGTCCCCACGCGCCGTCGATTTCGAGCAGAAACCAGCGCCGACCCGCGGATGCGGTTCCCGCCAGAGAATCCCCACGCGAACGCGCGGCCTCACTGCACGTCACGACGCCGGTACCAGTACGCCTTCCCGAAGGAGGCGTCGGGCCACGACGATCGCGCTGCCGAGGTCGAGTCCGACGAGTTCGCCTACGCGGCAGGGCTTTCGAGACCGCAGCTGGTGTATCGCGTCGGCGCATTCATCGGGAAGGGACACGGTCTTACCGCGTAGTCCGAGGTGAATCTTGCCGCCGCCCTGCGTGATCGCCGGGTCGAGTCCCTGCCTCCACATCACGACGCTCTCCGCGCCCAGGTCGTTCATGAAATCGACGGTGCGCAGTGGATTCACCGGCTCGGGTCGTGTGATGTCGGAGAAGCGCCTGCCGAGGCGTTCGGCGATGCGCCGACGTGCAGACTCGTCGGTCCTGAGCTGCTGCAGCACGTGAGCGACGTCGTCGATGACTCGATCCACATGGGGGAGCACGGCGTCGGTGTCGGTCGGATCGATGCCTGCGGGAAGGGGCGCACGCAGAGCGGCCTCGTCCTGGAGCGCGCCGAACAACTGGTGCGCGACGTCGTATCGATTGAGCGACGCGACCCCGATGGTCAAGTGAATCGTCGTGTCGCCCAATGCTTCCGCGGAGTGGATCCAACCACGAGGAAGGTACAGGACATCGCCGGGCCGAAGCACGGTGTCCATCGCGGGAGTGTCGCGTGCACGTTCCTCGACCGCCGACGTGCGGTCCGACCACGGCTGATTCGACAGCGGATGTGTGTACACGGGAGGGTGCAGGATCCAGCGCTTCTCGCCACTGATCTGCAGCACGAACACGTCGTGCACGTCGTAGTGCGGAGAGAATCCTTTCGACGACGCAGGCGTGATGTACGAGTTGACCTGCGTCGGGTGCCCGACGTCGTCGACCAGATCGCGGACGAAGTCGATCAGCGGCGGCCACAGGCGGTGCAAACCCTGGAGGACCAGTGTGTGCCCGTCGGCGAACGCGGACAGGATGGCGGCAGAGTCCAGTTGATCGGTCATTTCGGCGCCGAATCCGCCGGACGACGTGAACTGCGATTTGTCCAGCAGCGACCCGTCCTTGGCCATGCGCGCGAACGGGGTGCGGACACCGCGATGCGAGACGAGCTCGTCGACTGCCGCAGGCGTCATCAGGTCGTCGAACGATCCGGGAAGCTCGGAAGCGCGCGACAGAAGGGGCTGTCGGCCCCAGTAGTCGTCGGCGAAAACTCGTTCGTCGACGGAGATCAGACGGCCCAGCGCGGACCGGTTGCCCGATCCGCGCTGGTCGTCAGCTATGTGGCTCAAGCCGTGCCGTCCGCACCGCCGTCGTGGCCGCTGGGGTTCGAGCCGCCGTCGGCGGGGCCTTCGCCGGGTCCTGCCGTGCCGTCGGCGCCGCCGTCGTGGCCGCTGGGGTTCGAGCCGCCGTCAGCGGGGCCTTCGCCGGGTCCTGCCGTGCCGTCGGCACCGCCGTCGTGGCCGTTCGGGTTCGAGCCGCCGTCGGCAGGTCCTTCGCCGCCCGAGCCGCTCGTCGTGATGTCGTCGTCGTTGATGCTCATCGGATGCCTTTCGGTCGACGTACCTTCTTTTCAGGCGCGGGCCTGCCGCGCTCCGACCGAGGATTGACGGTCGATCACACTTTCAAACTCGATCACCTGGGAAGACGGCTTTCGTCCGATTTCTCGGGGAGGGTGATCGTCGACGACCGGGCGATCGCGTCGGCGACATAGGTGTCGGCATCGACATCGAACGGGGACGCGGCGACACCTCGTCCGATCGTCTGCACGTAGCGGTCGGCGGGTGTCCCGCGTTCACGGACCGTCGAACTGGTGACGGTCACCGCCGGGATGCCGTCGATGTCGGGAAGGCGGAGGACGGCGTCGTATTTACCTCGGAAAGCCTGGCCGCGCCGGTCGATGTCGAGAAGTCCGACGGTTCCGACCTCGATTTCGGTGGGCTCGACCACATCGATGTCGTCGACGACGTTCTCGACGGCGAGTAGGTGCGCGAAATGGTCGTGCTCGACGAGGTATCCGTGGGCGACAGACCGCACGTCGCCGCGCTCGGTGGACACGAACGCGGCCGAACCCGTCCACCGCTGGGACACCCCGGCGAAGTACAGGGCGTGGTCGATCCACAGCCAGCGGTCGTCCGCGGGCGGCGCCGGTGACGGAGCCGGAGGATGGAAGCCGAACTCGCCGTCAGCGGCCGACCCGGTCAGATAGGTCCGAAACCGCTCTGCCAGCAGATTCGAGCCGTAGGAGACGTACCAGATCATGCTGCCCACGGTAGCGTCCTACGCTGGCAACAGTGACGACACGAACGGTGACGCCCGAGTCCTTGGGCGCCTGGGTGATCAAGTGCAACCCGAACACGACGGACCTCGGGCCGATGATCGCCGCCGGCAGAGCGCACGAGAACTGGTGTGTCGCCTCGAACTATCGGACGCGGCTGATGAGTGCCGGTCAGCGAGTGCTGTTCTGGGTGAGTGCACATCCTCGACGCGGATTCTGGGGCGCCGGCGTCGTGACCGGCAGCGCGGTTCCCGGGCCTCGGTGGAAGATTGCCACCGACATCGAACTCTTTGCCGAGCCCGTCCTCGCATCGGCGATCAGGAACGTGCAGGGTCTCGACGGTCTCGAGGTGTTTCGCTCACCGCAGCAATCCAACCCGTCGTGGGTGGACCGGGAACAGTTCGCACTTCTGGAACCGCTGCTGCCGATCTGACGCGCCGCTCAGGTCACCCACCCGGCGCGGAAAGCATCGAGTGCTGCCTCCACCCGGTTGGAGACACCCAACTTGGTGAAAATGCCGTTGATGTGCGTCTTCACCGTCGTCTCGCTGAGGAACAACTTCTTCGAGATAGCCGACGTGGTGGCACCGGAAGCCATGATGCACAGCACTTCTCGCTCACGCTCGGTGAGCGAGTTCAGTGCGGTAGGTACCGCCTGCGGCGCCGGGGCCTGTGACGCCACGATTCGTCTCAGCGAGTCCTTGCTGAAGACCGTGTTGCCCGTGGCGACCCCGCGTACAGCGAGATGAAAGGTTTCGGGCGCTTCGTCCTTGCTGACGAAGCTGTGCGCGCCTGCCGCGACCGCCTGCATGACGAGGTCGTCGACGTCCAGTGCCGTCATCGCGATGACGGCAGGCGGGTTCTGCAGCGTCATGAGCCGACGGGTGGCCTCCAGTCCGCCGACGCGCTTCATCTTCAGATCCATCAGCACCACGTGCGGACGGAATGTACTCACGGCCTGCATGACTCGGTCACCGTCGTCGACGTCGGCAGTCACCTCGATGTCGCCCGTGGCAGCGAAGATGTCACGAACTCCTGCGCGCACGAACCGATCGTCGTCGACGACGAGAACTGTGATGATGCCCGGTGCTGTCATGGTGCGCGAAGCTTACGACGCGCCACCGACAGAAGTTCACGTGTGCCAGGGAAGCCAGGCCTGGACGACGAATTCGCCGGGGACGACTTGTGCTTCGAAGGTGCCGCCGATCTGACGAACCTGCTCGCTCAACCCCGTCAGACCGGTGCCCGATCCGTGCGCGAACGCCGGTGCACCGGTGAGGTGATTACGGACTACGACGCGGAGTCCGACGTCGCTGTTGCCCTGCACGCCTACATGAATCGGCGCGCCCTGTGCATGCTTCTGGGCGTTGGTCAGCGACTCCTGCGCGACGCGATAGGCCACCTGACTGGTGGACGCTCCCAGGTCTCCGGGCGCCAGGTCGAGCGAGTAGGTGACATGGGTGCCGGCGTCGCGGACGCTGTGCACGAGATCCGACACCCCTTCGATGCTTCGCCGTCCGCCCGCGTAGTCGCCTGTGCCGCGGAGCACGCCGATGATGCGCCTCAGGTCGTCGAGCGCGTCGTGGGCGGTCTGCCTGATCAACGACGCGGTGTTGGCGACTTTCTCGGGTCCTTCGGTGCTGTTGACTTGCAATCCGCCCGCGAACAACGAGATTCGACTGAGGCCGGCCGCCAACGTGTCGTGCATGTCGCGCGCGATTCGAGTGCGTTCGGCGACGAGAATTGCTTCCTCACGCAGCGCGTCGGATTGCTTGGCATACCGGTCGCGAGTGTGAACGGCAGCATCGAGATCCGACTGGGTGCGGCGTAGAACAGCAAGACCCGTGACCGCACCGACAAGCGCCAGCGCGACGAGCCAGGCGATCCACAGCGGGACGTTCCAGTCCGGGACAGGCCCGTCCTCGACTGTCTGGGTGCCGACCGTCAGCACCGAATAGTCACGCCGACGGTACGCGTCGTAGGTCAGGGAGACGCCACAGGCGACGAGCACGACGCCCGCGGACAGCCCCAGTCTGCGACCAGTCGCGAATCGTGCGACGGCATACAACGCGATGAGAGCGGCGGTCGCATCGGTCTCGAAGAACAGCGGGCCGGCAACGGCGAGACCCAGTACGACGAACGGCTTGTCGTGCCGCCAGATCAACGCGAACCCAGCAACGAGGTTCAGCGTCACCCCGATCCCGTAGTTCCACACCGGGACGTTGTCGGCAGTCGATGCGAGCCCGACGGTCATCAACGAGCAGAACACGCTGAAGGTCACGGCAGCCGTCGTCCACACGCGGCGACGCCACCTGCTGGGAGTGCTCGTGCTCATGACCGGAAACGATACGGTCGCCCGCCGACACGAACGCACCGGTCGTTCGGTTCGAACCCCGACCGAAAGGATGAGACGGTTCGTCCGTTCTGCCGAAGTGGTGACCAGGCCCGCTGCGGTGTTCTTGTCCCATCGCTCACGAACGAAGGGATTACATCATGACCACACCGCAGCCCGTCGCCACCGAACCGAAGCGCAACTGGTTCTTCCGGCATAAGATCCTGACCGGAATTCTCGCGCTGATCGTTCTCGTCATCGTGGTCACCGCGGTCAACAGCGGATCAGGAGACACCAGCACGTCGAGTCCCGGAGCCCCGGCCCCCGAGGCGACGGAACCGGTCGTCGGCCTCGGAACCCCGGTGCGCGACGGCAAATTCGAGTTCGTCGTCACCGGCGCTCAGCCCGGAGTACCCAGCGTCGGACAGGATTTTCTGACCGAGACCGCGCAGGGCGAGTACGTGCTCGTGACGATGTCGGTCCGCAACATCGGTGATCAGGCGCAGAGTTTCACGACGTCGGCGCAGAAGCTGCTCGACGGCCAGGGGCGTCAGTACTCCGTCGACGACATGGCGACCATCGTGCTCGATCAGGGGATCGCGTTCGAGCAGATCAACCCGGGCAACTCGATCGAGGCGACGGTCGTCTTCGACGTTCCTGCGGGCACAGTTCCTGCCGAGATCGAACTGCACGACTCGGTGTTCTCAGGTGGTGTAACCATCGGGCTGTAAACCCCACGTGCACGAAAATACATAGAGGGGTATGTATTTTCGTGCACGTGCGCCGAAGGCGCCTATTTGTCCCCGACGACCGCAGGCCGCGCGAGTGCCCATCCACCGAATGTCAGCGCGAGAGCGAGCATGACGAGCCCGACCCACAGGTTGGCGCTCGTTCCGACGCTCATGTCGACCACGTTGTTCGACGGCGAGGAATGGGTCTCGTTGCCGAACACCGACGGGAACAGGCCCGCCAGCGTCAGCAGAATTCCGTAGATGCCGAGAAGCGCGCCGATGACGGAACGGATGTCGAACAATCGCGCGATCGCGCTGGGCTTCGAATCTGGTGAGGTCATGTCAGTGCCCTATCAGTGGAAGACGATGTTGAGAACGACGACGAGGCCCAACGCGAAGCCTGCCAACGGAACCGGCCGCTTGAACCACGGGTTGGTGGCATCTTCGGGGTCGGCGAACATCTCGCGAGGAGTCTCGGAGTACACGAAGCCGACCAGTTCCTTCGCCGGTTTCGGTCGGGTCACCATGCTGACACCGATACTGACGACGATGTCGACGACGAACGCAGCGGATGCGGCCACGAACGGCATGCCCTGACCGGGCAGGTTGATCACCCCGACCTCGGACAGGACGAACACGAACACCGCTGACGCCGTTCCGGACACGAGCCCGATCCACCCGGCCGCGGGCGTCATCTTCTTCCAGAACATACCGAGGATGAACGTGGCGAAGAGCGGTGCGTTGAAGAATCCGAACAACGTCTGCAGATAGTCCATCAGGTTGGAGTATCCCGACGCGATCAACGCGGTGAAGATCGCGAGAATCGTTGCGACGACGGTCGCGACGCGTCCGACCGTGATGTAGTAGCCGTCCTCGCGATCCTTGACGATGTACTGCTGCCAGAGGTCGTAGCTGAACACGGTGTTGAACGCCGAGATGTTCGCGGCCATACCTGCCATGAACGCGGCCATCAGACCGGCGACGGCGACGCCCAGCAAACCGTTGGGCAGGATGTCGCGCATCATCAACAGCATGGCGTCGTTGTAGGTGATGTCGCCGGTGCCGTTCTGCTTCAGGTTGATCATGTCGCCGATGGCCGCGGCCGCGATCATGCCGGGGACCACGACGACGAACGGCACCAACATCTTCGGGATCGCGCCGATGATCGGGGCTCGCCGGGCTGCGGACATCGAATCGGACGCCATGGCGCGCTGCACCTCGACGAAGTTCGTCGTCCAGTAGCCGAACGACAGCACGAATCCGAGTCCGAACACGATGCCGACGATGGACAGGATCGGGGAATCGAAACCGCTCAACGCCTGCCCGGGCCACGACGAGAGCTGTTCACCCGTCGACGCGGTGACACTGCCGTCGGTGACCGTCGGGACGACCTTTTCCTTCAGCCCGGACCAGCCGCCGACCTTGATGAGCCCGATGACCGTCAGCGGCACGAGCGCAGCGAGGATGACGAAGAACTGCAGCACTTCGTTGTAGATGGCGGCGGACAGGCCGCCGAGGACGGTGTACGTCAACACGATTGCCGCGGCGACGATCAGCGACACCCAGAGCGACCATCCCAGAAGGGTTCTCACGACGGTCGCGAGCAGGAACAGGTTGACACCCGCGATGAGGATCTGCGCGACGGCGAAGCTGATCGCATTGACCAGGTGCGCTTTGGAATCGAACCGCTTGCGCATGAACTCAGGAACGCTGCGCACCTTCGAGCCGTAGTAGAACGGCATCATGACGATGCCGAGGAACAGCATCGCCGGGATCGCTCCGATCCAGTAGTAGTGCATCGTGGCAAGACCGAGCTGGGCGCCGTTGGCGGACATGCCCATGATCTCCACGGCTCCGAGATTCGCGGACACGAATGCGATGCCGGTGACCCATGCGGGTAGCCGACGGCCGGAGAGGAAGAAGTCGAGGCTCGTCGACAGTTGTCGGCGGGCTACGTATCCGATTCCGAGGACGAATACGAAATATACGGCGATGAGGACGTAGTCCAGCGCGTTCGTGTTGAACGACAACGCGCCTTCTGCCGCAAGGTTCGACGTCACGCGTCAACCTCCCTGGTCGAGTGAGCTGGCTCACGGTCGTGAGCAATGTGAACATAAAGTAACAGAGCCAAACATTTACGTACAGATTCGACCGTTATTTGCCGGCTCGATGTTTGGTAATGTTCGATTTCACCAGGGACTCGGAGGTAGAAGCGGATGCTCGCAGCAGAGCGGCATGAACGAATCATGTCGGCGCTTCGCGCGGAGGGTGCCGTCAAGGTCGTCGACCTCGCGGACAGTCTCGACGTGTCCGAGATGACCATCCGGCGTGACCTCGACGTTCTCGACGAGCGGGAGGTTCTGCGCAAGGTGCACGGTGGCGCGATCGCCCGCGACAACCGAGGCGTCGAACCACCGTCGACGGCGAAGGCCGCACGTCAGCACGCGGAGAAGGTGGCGATCGGTCGAGCAGCTCTCGGAGCGGTCGAGGACGGTATGACCATCGCGGTCAGCGCAGGAACCACGACGCTCGAGCTGGCCAAGCTACTGCGCGGACGCAGTTCGATCACCGTCGTCACCAATTCGATCCCGATCTTTTAGGAGCTGACCGGGCACCCGTCGGAACCCGACCCCATCGTGTACCTGACGGGAGGATCGCGCACGCCGTCCGATGCGCTGGTGGGTCCGGTCGCCAACGCGGCGCTGGATTCTTTCCGTGTCGACGCGGTCTTCCTCGGTGTGCACGGATTCGACGTCGAATCGGGGCTGACTACACCGAATATCGCTGAGGCAGAGACGAATCGACGTCTCATCGCCACCGGTCGGCGACTGTTCGTGCTCGCCGACAACACCAAGTACCGCGAGGTCGGAACCAACGTGTTCGGACGGATGTCGGACGTCCACACGCTCGTCGTGGACGACGGACTCGCGTCCGCCGACCGCAGGGCACTCGCGAAACATGTCGACACCATTGTCGTAGCCGAGACGGAGAATGCATGAAGATCACACAGGCGGCGCTGGCGGACGGTCGCGAAATACTCTTCTTCTCGTTGCCCGGCAACGACGTTCGTCCGGTGCCGGATGTGAGGCCGCTGTCGCCGCGCCCCACCGTCGCGCAGTCCGAGGTTCGTCGTGACCGTCAGACCGGTGATTGGATCGCGATCGCCGCGTTGCGTCAGGACCGCACCTACAAGCCTCCGGCCGATCAGTGCCCGCTGTGTCCGTCCCCGCGAGGCGATTCGAGTGAGGTGCCGGCCGCGGACTACGACGTTGTCGTGTTCGAGAACCGTTTCCCCAGCCTGTCGCACGCAGGACCTGCCGCCGAACCGCTGGACCCGGAAAGCGATTCGGGTCCCGGCGTCGGCCGCTGCGAGGTCATCTGTTTCTCCAGCAACCACACGACGTCGTTCTTCGAACTGAGTCACCAGCACGCACGGCTCGTCGTCGACGTCTGGCGTCAGCGGACGGAAACGCTGTTGGCGATGCCGGGGATCGAGCAGGTCTTCTGCTTCGAGAACAGGGGAGAGGAAATCGGCGTCACGCTGTCCCACCCGCACGGCCAGATCTACGGCTACCCGTATCTGACGCCGAGAACGACGTCGATGCTGCGTCAGGCTCGCACTTTTGCCGAGAACAACGACGGCGCAAACCTTTTCGAGGACATCCTGGCCAGAGAGATTCAGGACGGTGTCCGAGTGATCGCGTCGAACGGGCAATTCACGGCGTTCGTGCCGTTCGCGGCGCGCTGGCCGGTCGAGGTGCACATCTATCCGAATCGCCACGTGCACAACCTGACCGACCTCACCGAACCGGAGCTCGACGGGCTCACCGACGTGTACCTCGACGTGCTAGGTCGGTTCGACCGAATGTATCCCACACCGCTGCCCTACATTTCGGCGCTACATCAGTATCGACCGGATCGCGGTCAGCAGGACGGGTACTTCCACATCGAATTGATGTCGGTGCGTCGGTCCGCCACGAAGCTGAAATTCCTGGCGGGGTCGGAGTCGGCGATGGACGCGTTCATCACCGACGTGACGCCGGAACAGATGGCCGACCGACTGAAGGAGTTGCGTAAGTGATCGTCGCGCACGCGCCGGGGCGCATCAATCTGATCGGTGAACACACCGACTACAACCTCGGGTACGCAATGCCCATTGCGCTCGAGCAGCGTACGACCGTCCGCTTCGAGCCGGACGACTCCACGACGATCACGCTCGAAACAGACAGGGAGGCAGGGAAGCACGCCTTCGACGTCACCGTACAACCCGGCGACGTCGACGGCTGGGCCGCGTACCCGGCCGGCGTCGTCTGGGCGCTCGCCGAGGCGGGCCACCGCGTCGTCGGCGGCACGATGTCGATCAGCAGCACTGTGCCGATCGGCGCGGGACTGTCGTCGTCCGCAGCGCTCGAATGTGCGGTGCTGTTGGCCGTGAACGAAGCGACCGGCGTCGAACTCGACCTTCTCGATGTCGCGCGGATCGCGCAGCGTGCCGAGAACGACTTCGTCGGCGCCCCGACCGGCCTCATGGACCAGCTGGCGTCGCTCCACGGCGAAGCCGACCGCGCGCTCCTCGTCGACTTCGAGGCGGCCGACGTCACGCCCGTCGACTTCGACCCGGCCAGTCACGGTCTGGCGTTGTTGGTCGTCGATTCCCATGCAGCACATCAGCATTCGACAGGGGAATACGCGGCGCGTCGGGATTCCTGCACACGGGCGGCGCACGTTCTCGGGGCGGATTCGCTCCGGGAAGTGCAGGGGCAGGATGTCCTGAGCCGAATAGACGATCCGACCGACCGTCGCCGAGCACGGCATGTCCTGACCGAGAACGAACGCGTCCTCGACTGCGGAATAGCGTTGACGGCCGGCGGATTCCGCCGCGTCGGTGATCTGATGAATCAGTCGCATGCGTCGATGCGCGACGACTTCGAGATCACCACACCGCACATCGATCTCATCGCGGACTCGGCGGTCCGGCACGGTGCGCTCGGGGCCCGCATGACCGGCGGCGGATTCGGCGGGTGCGTCATCGCTCTCGTCAAGGCCGCCGAGAAAGATGCGATCGCCGAGAAGATCGCGTCGGACATCGCCGAAAGCGGCTACCCGGCACCCACGATCTTCACCGCCCGTGCGGGCGCGGGAGCCGCGGTACAGCGGTGACAGTCACCCTCCCCGGGTGATTCGTAGGCGGCAGCTCCCGGCGCATCATCGGAGGATGCCCGCCCGGGTGAAGTCCGGTTCGTCGTTGGTGCTTGCGGTACTGGCCGCAGGCCAATTCCTGATGACGTTGGACAGCTCGGTGATGAACGTGTCGATGGCGTCGGTCGCGGCCGACCTCGACACCTCCATCACCGGGATTCAGACTGCGATCACGTTGTACACGCTGGTGATGGCGACACTGATGATCACCGGCGGAAAGATCGGCACGATCATCGGGCGCAGACGGGCCTTCGGCATCGGACTGGTCGTGTACGGCGCCGGCTCGTTCACGACGGGTCTCGCACCCGGACTTCCCGTCCTGTTGCTCGGGTGGTCACTGCTCGAAGGCATCGGTGCTGCGTTGATCATGCCGGCCATCGTGGCGCTGGTCGCGGCCAACTTCCCGCCCGAGCGACGTGCAGGCGCCTATGGTCTCGTGGCAGCGGCCGGGGCAATGGCGGTCGCCGCGGGCCCCCTGATCGGCGGTGCCGTGACGACGTTCGCCTCCTGGCGGTACGTGTTCTTCGGCGAAGTCGTTCTCGTCGTGGTCATTCTGGCGGTTCTGCGCCGGGTCAAGGATGTTCCACCCGAGCCTGCCCGGCTCGACGTCGTCGGCTCACTGCTGTCGATCGTCAGTCTCGGATCCATCGTGTTCGGTGTCCTGCGTTCCGGCGAATGGGGTTGGGTGCGTGCGCAGACGGGCGGCCCGGTGATCCTGGGGTTGTCGCCGGTGATCTGGCTGATCCTCGCCGGAACAGTGCTGCTGTACGTCTTCCTGCGCTGGCAAACTCACCTCGCGGCCACGGATGCGCGGCCGCTCGTCGACCCACAACTGCTGCGAAACCGCCAGCTCACCGGTGGCCTGACCATGTTCTTCTCGCAATTCACCGTGCAAGCCGGTGTCTTCTTCACCGTCCCGTTGTTCCTGTCCGTCGTCCTCGAACTCAGTGCGTTGCAGACCGGACTTCGACTGCTGCCGCTGTCGGTGGCGCTCCTCGTCTCGGCCGCAGGCATTCCGCGGATGTGGCCGCGCGCGAATCCCAGACGTGTCGTACGAGCGGGCTGGGCGTCGATGATCGTCGGAATCCTGATCCTGGTCGCTGGATTGGATCCGGGGGCCAACGCGGGGATCGTTGCACTACCGATGCTGCTGATGGGTGTCGGACTGGGTGCGCTCGCGTCGCAACTCGGTGCGGTGACGGTGTCCGCGGTGCCGGATTCGCAGAGTGCAGAGGTCGGTGGACTTCAGAACACGGCCACCAATCTCGGGGCATCCCTCGGAACGGCTCTGATCGGCTCGGTCTTGATCGCCACGCTGAGCGCGTCGATAGTCACTGGCATACAGGGCAATTCGGATGTCCCCGCCGCGGTGAAGGAGCAGGCGTCGACCGAACTGTCGTCAGGTGTACCGTTCCTGTCCGACACACAGCTGCGCGCGGCCGCCGAGGATGCCTCGATCGACGAGGCCAGAGTGAACGACATCGTGCAGCTCAATGCGGATGCGCGTCTCGAAGCTCTGCGCATGGCGTTGTCGCTCACCGCACTCCTGGCGGTGACCGCCCTGTTCTTCACAGGTGCCGTTCCGCAGAGACCGCCCGAGTAGCGTCCCCGCTGCCCGTCGCATCGCTGCATTCCCACGTAAATTACACCAATGTCATTCCGCTACAACGGGGTTTGCCGTTGCCCATTTCTTGCGCAAACAGTCCATTTCAGTAACACTCACCACATCAGTCACACGAGTAACACGACCCCGTGAGGATTCGTATGCGCACACGACGTCGACAGATCGCACTCGGTGCGGCCCTCACTCTGATGACGAGCGGGCTCGCCGTCCTCGCCGGCCCTGTCGCGTCGGCGGAACCGTGTGGAGGACTGGGCGGCCCGGGGTCGTCGCCGCTGTTCGGATCGTCGGGAAGTGGCGACGGCAGAGATCCACGAGGCCCGCAGGGCCCGTTGCCGCGCATCGATACCGGCGCCACGCAGTCGATCGCGTGGGTCACCGGACCGCAGAGTCCCAACGACACGTACGAGACCCTCGGTATCTCGGGCACCGACCTCGGCATCAGCTGGGACAACGGTGCAGGTCAGACGCTGATGGCGTTCGGCGACACCTTCGGTAACTGCTCGGTCACCGGTCAGCAGTGGCGCAGCAACGTTCTGCTGAGGTCGAACGACGACAACCTGTCCGACGGCATCACCGTCGGCCCGGCTGTTCCAGGTGACGTCGACTCGGGCGCGGTCGTGCAGCCACTCGCCCCGAACTTCGCCAGTCAAGTCATTCCGAGCCTCGGACTGCCGAAGGTCGAGGACACGACGATCCCGACCGCGGCCATCTCGATCGACGGCGTCCAGTACATGAACTACATGTCGGTGCGTGAATGGGGAGCGCCCGGGCGGTGGGTCACGAACTTCTCTGCCATCGCCGTCTCGAACGACAACGGCCAGACCTGGGCGACGGCGCCGTCGACGATCCGTGTGAATGCAGGTGTCACGATCCCCGGCGTCGAGCAGGTGGAGGAGAGCAACGGCAAGTTCCAGATGAACGCGTACACACGCGGGCAGGACGGCTACATCTACCAATTCGGTACGCCCAACGGACGATTCGGCGCAGCCTTCCTGTCTCGTGTCCTGCCGGAGAACATTCTCGATCTCGGCAAGTACGAGTATTCGACGGCGGATCCTGCACGACCGTGGTCGACGGATGTCGCCGATTCGGTCTCGGTCGTCGAAGAACCCGTCAGCGAGTTGTCGGTGGCCTGGAACGACTACCTGCAGCGGTACATCATGCTGTACGGCAACGAGGCGAACCGCACGATCGTCGCTCGGACCGCCGAGAAGCCCGAGGGCCCGTGGACCGCGCCGACCACGCTGCTCGACGCCCGTAACACCTCGGGTGGCATCTACGCGCCCTACATTCACCCGACGACCAACGGAAAAGACCTGTACTTCACGGCTTCTCGGTGGTCGGACTACAACGTGTTGCTGTTACGGACGAATCTCTATGCGCTGAGGCCCTAGCCCTGACGCATGTCCGAGTCGTTCGATCGTGCCGAACAATTACGTTCCGTTACGCTGAACAGATGGTGTCCATGGCAGACAGTCCCGGGGTGCACATCGGGGCGCGGGTACGCGAGACCCGGATGGCGACGGGTGTGTCCCTCCGCGAACTGGCGCGACGTCTCGAACTGAGCCCGGCGACCATCACCGCCCTCGAGAAGGGCAGGACCACCATGAGTGTCGATCGGTTGCACGAGATCGCCACCGCGCTCGGTGTCTCGCCCGCCGATCTGTTCGCGACGGGTTCGGCGAGCGTCGCGTCGAGGCGACCCGACGAGGACGAATCGACCACCGGCAACTGGCGCGAGTTCGACGACGTTCCGATGGATGTCGTCCTGCGGGCCGCGCTGGCCTGCATCGTTCGCAAGGGCTACCACGGCTGCTCGATTCGCGACATCGCCGAGGAAGCGGAATCGAGCGTGTCGGCGCTCTACCACTACTACCCGAGCAAACAGGCCATGCTGGTCGCCCTGTTCGAGCTCACGATGACCGATTTGCTGCGACGCGCGACCGCCGCCCGCGACGAGTGCGATCCCGACGATCATGTCGAGCGGTTCTCACGCCTCGTCGAGAGCTTGACGCTCTACCACAGCTACCGCAAGGAGATGGGGTTCGTCGGATCGAGCGAGATGCGCAGCCTCGAAGACGACAGCTACGCAGCCATCGCCACGAAACGCGTTGCGCTGCAGCGAATGGTCGACGTCGAGGTGCAGTCCGGCGTCGACCTCGGCCTGTTCGGAACGAACCGTCCGCACGAGGCCGCGCGTGCCGTCGTCACGATGTGCGTGTCCGTCGCGCAGTGGTACAACCCGCAGGGCGACGAGCAGCCAGAGGAGATCGCGGCTGCGTACGTCCGGTTCGCTCTCGACCTCGTTGCGCACCGACCGGCGGGCGAAGGGCTGAAGCTCTAGCGCTGCAGTGCGTGGAACCCGGCGCGGTAGAACACGAGAGGAGACTCGTCGGCGCCGTCGGTGTCGAGCTGCTCGACTCGCCCGACGACCAGGTCGTGGTCGCCGAGCCGCTGCACGCTGTCGATGGCGCAGTCGATCCAGCCGTGAGCTCCGTCCAACACCGGGGCGCCGGAATCGGTCGGATGCCAACCGATTCCCGCGAACTTGTCCCCGCCGGACTTGGAGAACGCCCGGCAGAGGTCGAGCTGATCGTGGGACAGGATGTTCGCGCAGAACCGTCCGCTGGCAGCGATTTTCGGGAACGTCGTCGATGTGTGCGCGACGAAGAACGCCACCAGCGGCGGGTCCAGCGAGACGGAGGTGAACGACCCGACGGCCATGCCGAGCGGGCTTCCGGCGTCGTCGACCGAGGTCACGACGACGACCCCGGTGCAGAACTGGCCCAACACCGTGCGAAAGTGCGTGGGGTCGTGCGCTGGTGCGGTCATGAGGTCTTTCCTTCCGGTGCGTAGGCGACGACGGTCAGCCCGGCGGGGGAGCGCAGAGGGAGGCGCGATTCGTGGCTACCTCGAACCGGTGTGCCGACGTCCCACCCGAGGTCTTGCGCGGCCCGGGCGACGGCCTCGAGATCGGTCGTCTTCGCGAGAAGGGACCACGCAGGCCCGGATTCGTCGGACAGGCTGATCGCGCCGAAACTGGCCCAGGCCCGGCCGTCGGAGAAGACGGCCGGACCCAGAACGTCGACGAGGTCACGATGCACGTCGGCCCATTCGCTGGTCGAGTGCATGACGGTGACCTTGTCGAACAGTGAAGCAAGACCGGCCGTCACGACTGCGCCAGCCGCCCGGCTTCGTCGAGTGCGGCGCGGTAGATGTCGCCGATGCCGATCTCGAGATCTTTCTCCAACGCGGCCGGGTCGTCACCCGACGCGGTGAATTCCGCGTCCCACGAGACGACCGATCCGGAGCCCGCGGCGTCGACGCGAATCGTCGACACGTACTTGGCCAGCGGCAGCGGCCCGTCGACGTATTCGTACGTGTACGTGCGGTTCTCGTCGTCGTGGGCCACGATGCGTTCCCGCACCGGGTTTCCGTCGGTGAACACACCGTGCCGGACGTCGCCCTCCATCGTGGCCGAGCCGACCGACGGGATCCACGACGCGGCAGCCGCCGGATCGCCGACGACGGCCCACAGCGCGGACGGGCTCTGGGCGAACTCCTGTCGTACCGAGACGGTTGCCATGATCAGGCCCTCCCCAACTCGGCGTTGTACTTCTTCGTCATGTGGTCGACGGCCTTGCGATGCTCGTCGGCCTGGCCCTCGCGGACCGATTCGGCATGGGCTGCCGCATCGAGCATCGGCTGCGCCTGGCCCTGGAAGTACGGCATGACGTCCTGTGCGAACAGTTCGTAAGAACGCCTGGTGGCCTGCGGGTTCGCCCAGTCGTGGCCCTGCAGCAGCAGCGTGCCGAAGCCGCCGGACTGGTCGACGAGTCGTTGCACCTGTGCGCGTGCCTGCTCCGCGGTACCGATGACGCCGATGCCCGACGTGTTGATGAAGTCGATCATCTCTTTCTTGTTCTCACCGCGGACGTCCATCTGCGGGAACGCGGCGACGTGCTGCAGGTAGTTGAACCAGTACTCGATCCCGTGCTCGACATCCTCGTATGCCTGCTCGACGGTCTCGGCGATGTGGAACGGGCCGACGAGGCGCCACGTCGAACGATCCACTTCGTCGGACCGTCCCGCCTGCTCGGCGAATTCCTCGAGCATGCCCCAATGGTGTTGCAGTGCACTGAAGCCGTCGGCGGTCAGGGTGGCGGCGATGGACAGCAGGCCGATGCCGAGCTTGCCGGCGAGGCGAGCGCCGGTCGGCGACGCGATGGCGGCGACGACGACGTCGAACAGCGGATCCGAGTACGGGGCCATCTGGATCTTCGCGTCGAACAACTCGTGCGTGCGGGTCTTCGCGCTGACGGTTTCGCCGCGCAGCAGTCGCATGATGATGTCGGCGTTCTCCGCCAACAGCTCGCGGGTGTCGATCTGCGACAGGCCGAGCATCGCGGCGTCGGTCGGCAGCGATCCTGGACCGAGGCCGAACAGGACGCGGCCGTGGGTGAGGTGGTCGAGCATCACCATGCGCTCGGCCGCCCAGAGTGGATTGTGGTAGCTGACCGACGTGACACCGGTGCCCAACTTGATACGACTCGTGCGTTCGCCTGCGGCGGCGATCATGATCTCGGGGGATGCGTAGATCTCGGCGCCCGCAGAGTGATGCTCGCCGAACCACGCTTCCTCGTAGCCGAGCTTCTCGATGTATTCGACGAGCTCGAGATCGCGCTGGAGCAGAAGCGTCGGGTTCTGTCCGGGCGTGTGGATCGGGGCGAGGAACGTACCGAACTTCAGGCGCGTCATCGGTTCTCCAACTGTGACGAGGGGATGGGGTCCCAGCGACTGTATGACCCACGCCACACTCGCTGACAGTCCTCGAAAGTGGACAACCTAACGGGCAGCCGACCCGTTTCTGCGCACCAGCGAGGCCGTGAGAGCTGCGCGGTTGCGTAGTCCGGTGGTCTCGAAGATGCGGCTGACGTATTTCTTGACAGTCATTTCGGTCAGTGTCAGTTCGGCGGCGATCTGCGCGTTGGTCAAGCCGTCACTGATCAGTTCGGCCACCTCGACCTGTCGGGGAGTCAACCCCGCGAGCGGGTCCTCTGCGTCGACGTCGTCACCGATGACGATGGATCGACTGGCCACGCGCAGGTGGGCGGCGAGCAATCGGATCGCGGTGAGATCGCCGAGATCCCAGTAGCGCTCGCGGTCGAACATTCCGACGAGGGCCTCGCCGTCGGCGAAGCGAAGGTGGATCGCCGACGCCGTGCCCATCCCGTGCGGTGCCAGATAGTCCTCGACGTAGGACCGCTGCGGAACCGGGAGACGAGCGAGATCGTCCAGCGTCGCGAACCCGTCGTCGGTCAGCGTGCGTCGGGCTTGCGGGAGCGCGAAGACGTCCTTGTCGCGCCATCGCTCCTGGTATTCGACGAGCAGCGGCTCGGCGGCACCGGTGAGCAGGGGCGCGGGGTCGGCGAACAGCGTCGGATAGGTCGATCCGAAGAAGAACGTGACGTCGCGGACGTCGAAGATCGTCGCGATGGCGTCGACCAGACTTTCCTTGAACTGCGTGCCACCCGGGGAAGTGCGGCACACGTCGAGGACCCCGAGTATGCGACGCAGATGCTCGGGGGACAGTGTGTCCTGCCACGACGAGGCGGCTTCGGGCACGGAGGAGCGCATCCCGCGATGGTAACCAATGCGGACGTTCGTTCGGGCGGCTTCGCCAACCGTGCGCGGATAGTTGCATCCTGGACCGACTGTTCGCGCACGGGTGGCACAGCCGCACGATAATCTCCGCTCATGAGCACCCGAACCAACACCATCGACGGCGTACTGCGCCGGTCGGCCGCCCGATCCCCCGAGCGCACCGCCATCACGTTCGAGGGCCGCAGCCACACGTATCGCGAGCTCGACGACGCGGTCAGCCGGGCCGCGCGACGCCTGCTTGCGCTGGGGTTGGTCACGGGCGACCGCGTCGCCGCGTACGGTGTGAATTCCGATGCGTACGTCGTCGGGTTCCTCGCGTGCGCGCGGGCAGGGCTGGTGCACGTTCCGGTCAACTACGCACTCGTCGGGGACGAGCTGAAATATCTTGTCGGGCAGTCCGGTTCGCGCGCGGTACTGGTCGACCCGGAACTCGCGGCCACGCTCGACTCCGTCCGTGCCGACTTGCCGGTCGATCACGTGCTGGCTCTGCCGGACCTGCTCGACGGTTCCGAGAGCACCGACGAACTCGAGTCCGCCGCAGAATCCAGTGACCTGGCGCAGCTGCTCTACACGTCGGGAACGACGTCGAAACCGAAGGGCGCCATGATGTCTCACGGCGCATTGATCGCGGAGTACGTCTCGTCGGTGATCGCGCTCGGTTTCACGAAGGACGACAATCCGCTGATCGCGATGCCGATGTACCACTCGGCCGGCATGCACGTGTTCACGATGCCGTATCTGTCGGTCGGTGCGACAGTGCATCTGATGAGGCGCCCCGATGTGCCGGAGATCCTGCGGCGCATCGAGGAGGACAGGATCGGTTCGCTGTTCCTCGCGCCGACGGTGTGGGTGCCGCTCGCGAATCATTCGGATCTGCAGACGCGTGACCTGTCGTCGCTGACCAAGGCCCAGTACGGCGCGTCGATCATGCCGGTGACCGTACTGAACCGTCTACGGGAGCGGTATCCGGACCTGGGCTTCTACAACTGCTTCGGACAGTCCGAAATCGGTCCGCTCGCAACGGTATTGCAACCAGAGGAGCACGAGGAGCGTCCTGCGTCGTGCGGTCGTGCGGTGTTCTTCGTCGAGACACGTGTCGTCGACGCGAACGGCGACGACGTTCCCGACGGCGAGCCCGGTGAAATTCTCTACCGGTCACCGCAATTGTGCGACGGCTACTGGGACAAGCCGGAGGCGACGGCAGAAGCGTTCCAGGACGGGTGGTTTCGCTCCGGTGATCTCGTGACGCGGGATGCCGAAGGGTTCATCACCGTCGTCGACCGGATCAAGGACGTGATCAATACCGGCGGCATTCTGGTGGCCTCGCGTGAGGTGGAGGACGCCGTCTACACGCATCCCGCTGTCGCGGAGGTCGCCGTCATCGGTACACCCGACGAGAAATGGATCGAGGCCGTCACCGCGGTGGTGGTGCTGAAGGACGGGGCGGACGGCGTGACCACGCAGGACATCGTCGACCATGTGAAGGGGTTGATCGCACCGTTCAAGGTGCCCAAGACCGTCACGTTCGTCGACGAGCTCCCGCGTAATCAGAGCGGCAAACTTCTGAAGCGGGAGTTGCGCTCCGCACCCGTGCGCGCATAGTTGCAACCTGGGCCAACTATCCGCGCACGGGTGGCGCAGCCGCACTACAAGATCGTGTAACCGCCGTCGACGAGGATGTCGGCGCCGTTGATCATGGCTGCGCCGGGGGAGGCGAGGAAGACCGCAACCGACGTCACGTCGTGGGTTTCCGCGAAGCGGCCCACCGGTATGCGGGCGCGCAGAGCGTCGCCCTTGGGGTTGGACCAGGCCTCACGACCCAGGGGCGTCATGACGACGGTGGGGGAGATGGTGTTGACGGTGACGCCGCGCCCCGCCCATTCTGCGGCAAGGACTTTCGTCAACCCCAGTACACCGAACTTCGAGGCGCAGTAGGCGGCATGTTCCTCGATGGCGACGGTGGCCGCCTGCGAGGCGATGTTGACGATGCGGCCCGAGCCGCGTTCGAGCATGGCGCGACCGAACTCCTGGCACATCAGGAACGTGCCGGTGAGATTGACGTCGATGGTGAGGTTCCAGAAGTCGTCGGACAGGTCTTCGGCAGGTGCCAGACGCGCAACGCCTGCCGAGTTGACCAGAACGTCGACGTGTCCGAAGTCGGCGATCACCGAATCGACTGCGGAACGGACCGATTCGCGGTCGGCCACGTCGCAGGAAACGCTGCGAGCGCCGATGTCCGACGCAGCCCTGGCGGCCGCGTCGCCGTCGCGATCGAGCAGTACCACGGTGGCGCCCTGTGCCGCATAGGCTGCACCGATGGCAGCGCCGATACCCGATGCGCCGCCGGATACCACGGCCACCATGCCGTCGAACGAGAAGTCGACGGGCGCGGGGAGGGACGTCATGTCAGGGCACACCTTTCGTTCGAGCAGTGGTGTTCGAGGCGGGGCGGGCATGGAGGGGCACCGCCCCGCCTCGAAGTGAAATCGACTTCGGTCGAGCTACTGACCGGGAATTCCCTCGTAGGCGATGTCGCCGGTCTCGAGGTTCTTGTTCGTCAGTTCGACCAGACCGTCGAGGAAGGCCTGACGCTCGGTGACGACGTGCTCGATGGCGACGTCGACGTTGTCCTGGGTGATGGCAGGCATGACGTACACCGGCGCGGTGTCGCCCTCTTCGCCCTTGGCGATGCGGTTCGCGACGGCGAGACCGGCGGACAGTTCGACGGTGCCGTTCTGAAGGGACGTGCCGATGAACTCGCCGCTCTTGACGGCGTTCAGACCGTCCTCGATGCCGTCGATGCCGACGATCGGAACGTCGGTGCGTCCGGCTTCTTTCAGTGCCTGCAGCGCACCGAGGCCCATGTCGTCGTTCTGCGAGACAACGCCGTCGATCTGGTCACCGAAGCTGGAGAGCCAGTTCTTCGTCTTGTTGACGGCTTCGTCACGCTTCCAGTTCGCGGTGTCCTTGGCCAGAACCTTGATGTCCGGGTACTTCGCGAGAACCTGGTCGATGCCTGCGCCACGGTTGATCTCACCGGATCCGCCGAGTGGGCCCTGCAGGATGACGATGTTGCCGCGTCCGCCGAGCCTGTCGGCCATCATCTGCATTTCCTGCGCGCCTGCGGCGACGTCGTCGGGTTGGACGTTGCCGGAGATCTGATCGGTCTCGAGTGCTGCGTTGACTGCGATGACCGGAATTCCCTTGTCCTTGGCGGACTGGACCTGCGGGGCGAGCGAATCAGCCTGGGCAGGCACGACGATGATCGCGTCGACGCCCTGGTTGATCAGCGAGTCCACCTGACTTGCCTGCGTCGAGACGTCGTTGTTGGCGGAGTTCCACAGCAACTCGATGTCGTTCGCCGCGGCGTAGGTGTCCATACCTTCCTTGCCCGCGGTGATGAACGAGCTCATGTCGTAGACGGTGACGCCGATACGAGTCTTGCCGTCCTGAGCGCTCGTATCACCTGCGCCGCAGGCGGTGAGGCCGACAGTGAGCGCGCCTGCGGCGGCCACGGTCAGCACTTTGGAAGCAAACTTCATTGTCATCTCCAGATCGGTGGATGGTTGTGCGAGGGTTCGGAAAAGATCGGTCAGGTTCTTCGTTTCGACGACCAGACGTCGACCGACACCGCGGCGACGATGAGCACGCCCTTGATGACGTCCTGCCAGTAGGCGGGGACGACGAGAAGGTCGAGACCGTTGTTGAGCGTTTGGATCATGAACAGGCCGAGCGCGGTACCCCAGATGGTTCCGCGTCCGCCCATGAGGCTCGCGCCGCCGATGACGACCGCGGCGATCGCGTCGAGTTCGTATCCCTGACCGAGATTCGGCGGGCCCGAGATGACGCGAGAGGCAAGCATGACACCCGACAATCCCGCGAGCACGCCTGACAGCGCGTAGACGCTGAACAGGACGTTCTTGGCGTTGATGCCGGCAATCTCGGCCGCCGTGCGGTTGCCGCCGACGGCGTAGACCCGCATGCCGTACGCGGTTCGCTTCATGACGACGGCCAGCACGAGGATTCCGATGATCATCACGAGCACCGGAATCTGAATTCCGAAGATCTTGGTGTTGGCGATCTGCCCGAACTCGGACGGAAGGCCGTTGATCGGTGCGCCACCGCCGATCACGTACGCGAAACCCGAACCGGCCGTGAGCATACCGAGTGTTGCGATGAACGGGGGCACATTGATGCGAGAAACGAGATAACCGTTGATCGAACCGGCGACGAGTCCGACGGCCACGGCCACGAGTACCGTCATCCAGATTTGGCCCGGGTTGGCCTTGGCCACGGCGGCGGACGCCATGGCCGAGACTGCGATGACGCTGCCGACCGACAGGTCGATGCCACCGGTGAGAATGACGAGTGTCTGCCCGAGAGCGATCAACGCGAACGGTGCGGCCGCCACGAGGATGGTCTGCAGGTTGTCGACGGTGCCGAAACGAGCACTGCGGTAGGAGAAGTAGCCGATCACCAGCAGCATGACGATGACCATGGAATAACGCAATGCCAGAGCTCCGGCCCACGCGCCGGAGAATCGGCGCACCGGTTCTCCGGTCGTTGCCGAGACGGACGTCTTGGCGTCCGGTTCAGCGACGGGTGTTGTCACTGTTGTGCCTCCTCGAGTGGCGACCGGTCAAGGGCCGCAGGGTTTTCGCTACGTGTGTCCAGGGCGGTCGCCATGCGGAAGACCGAGTCTTGAACTTCGGGGTGATCGAGTGCGTCCCGATCGAGTTCGCCGACGAACGCGCCGTCGCGCATGACGAACGCGCGGTGCGACAGTCCAACGATCTCCGGCATGTCCGACGACGCCATCACGACAGCCATTCCGCGACTGGCGAATTCGGTGATGATGCGGTAGATCTCGGAGCGGGCCCCGACATCGACGCCACGAGTGGGCTCATCGAGTAGCAGTACGTTGACGGTACCGGTCAACCACCGCGCCAGCACGACTTTCTGCTGATTTCCGCCGGAAAGAGTACCGACGGACTGTCCCATTCCTCGGCTGCGCAGCCGCACCGACTCCATGGCGTCGGAGACCGTCTTGGTGCGCGTCCTGTTTCGCAGCCAACCGGCGATGCTGAAGCTCGACAGTCTGGGCAGTGATCCGTTGTCCAACACACTCATCGACAGGACTACGCCGTTGATCTTGCGATCCTCGGGAACCATCGCCATGCCTGCGGTGATGGCCGCAGCGGGCTTGCCTTTCTGGACCGTGCGACCGTCCACCTTGACTGTTCCCGACGTCACCGCGCGCATACCGAACAGTGCTTCGAGCAGTTCGGTGCGGCCGGCGCCGACGAGTCCGGCCAGACCGACGATCTCGCCGCGCCGCACCGTCAAGTTCACCGGAGCCGAAGCGCCTGAAACGTGCAGGTTCTCGACCTCGAGGACGACGTCACCCGTGCCGGATACGACGTCGGGAAACAGTGTTTCGAGTTCACGTCCGATCATCGCGGTGACGATCTCGTCGTCGGTGATGTCGGTGAGCTTCTCGTCGGTGATGAGCTTTCCGTCGCGCAGCACGACGACTCGGTCTGCGATGGCACGGATCTCGGCCATCTTGTGGGTCGTGTAGACCATGGCGACACCGCGATCGCGCAATTGCTTCATGACCTTGTAGAGACCCTCGACCTCGCGCTCGGAGATCGCAGAGGTCGGCTCGTCGAGCATGACGACCTGCGCGCCCGTCCGCGCGGCCTTGACGATCTCGATGATCTGGCGCAGGCCGACGGGCAGACTGCCCATCCGTGCGGTCGGCGAGATCGAGACGTCGAACACCGCAAGCGCTTTCGCTGCCTCGTCGATCATCGCGCGGCGGTCCAGGAAGAAGCCGCGGCGCTTCTCGCGGCCGACGAACATGTTCTCGTACACCGTCATGTCGTCGATCGACGCCAGTTCTTGCGGCACGATGGCCACACCGTGCCGTACGGCATCCCTCGGGTCGCCGGCGGACAAGGTGTGCTCGCCTATCGTGACAGTCCCCGTGTCGGCGCGGATCTGACCGGTCGCGATCTTCATCAGAGTGGACTTGCCTGCGCCGTTCTCACCCGCCAGAGCAGTGACGGTCCCGGGCTCCAGCTCGAGTGAAATGCCCTTCAGCACAGGCACCCCACCGAAACTCTTCGTCACTTCCCGACATTCGAGCAGCCCTGTCACGGTCGTCCTCCGACGGTGATGAGTACCTTGACGTGTTCTGGATCGGTCGACGCCGTGAACGCGTCGGCGGCGCGATCGAGCGGAAATTCGCCGGTCACGAACTCGTCGATCGGGACGAGGCCTTCGGTCAGCATGTCGATGGCCTCCTGCACGTCCTCGCGGACGTACATCAGACACCCGGCGACGATGATCTCGCGGTCCTGAACGAGGTCGAGGGGCACCGCCGTCGCGCCGGCAGCAACGCCGACGATCAGGACGACGCCGCCCTTGTCCACGAGGTCGACTGCCTGAGCGACCGACGATTCCCGCGAGACGCAGTCGATGACGACGTCGGCAGGCCCGCCGAGGGCTTCTTTCGCGGTGGCGACGGCGTCCGTAGCGGCCGGGTCGAAACTGCCGACAGCGCCGAGCCGTTGCGCCCGAGCGCGTTTGGACTCCAGGAGATCTGCGACGACGACGGTCGCACCTGCACGACGTGCTGCGAGCAGCACGAACAATCCGATGGGCCCCGCGCCCAACACTGCGACGCGTTTGCCGTCGAGTCCGTCGACGAGTGTCGCGGCCCGTCGGACAGCGTGAACGGGGGTGGCCAGGGGCTCGATGAGGGCCGCGTGGCGGTCGTCGAGTGCGTCGTCGAGAGGGATCACGCGGTCGGCAGCGATCGTGAACGCGTCGGTCAGGCCGCCCGGTGTCTGGCACCCGAACACCGCGAGTTCGGCGCAGATGTTGTAACGCCCGGCGAGGCACTGAGTGCAGTGGCCGCAGGCGAGATTGGGTTCGACGACGACGCGTGTGCCCACGAGGGATGCGTCGACACCGTCCCCGGTTGCGTCGACGACGCCGACGACCTCGTGGCCGGGCCGAAACGGAAGGTCGATGAACGGATGCCGACCGTGTGCGGCGTGGACATCGGATCCGCAGATGCCGACGACGGTGCTGCGTACGCGGACTTCTCCGGTCGCCGCCTCCGGAGTCGCGACCGTCTCGACGCTGACGCTGTCGATGCCTTCGACGAGGATGCGCCGGACGGTGGACACCTCGGTGCTCACCATGCTGTGTATCCTCCGTCCGCGACGAGAACCGAACCGGTGATGAAACTCGCTGCGTCGCTCGCCAAGAACACGACACTCGGAGCGATTTCCTCGGGCATCGCGTATCGCTGCATGGGTGCGTCGTCGATCCAGTAGCGCTTGAGATCGGGACGGTCCACCGGAGCCATCTCGGTCTTGCAGTAGCCGGGGGCCACGGCGTTGACGCGGATGCCCAGCGGGCCCCATTCGGCGGCAAGGGATTTGGTGAGATGGTGTACGGCGGCCTTCGACGCGTTGTAGGCCGGCTGCATCTGCGGGCGGTTGACGATGATGCCCGACATGGAACCGATGTTGACGATCGACCCGCTCTTACGCTCGCGCATGTGAGCGCCGACGGCAATGCTGCACTCCCACAACGCTTTGACGTTGAGGTCGAAGACGTTGTCCCATTCGGTTTCGGTGACGTCCCACGAATCGTTGTGGTAGCAGGTTCCGGCGTTGTTGACGAGAATGTCGACGTGACCGAGCTTGTCGATCGCCTCGGCGGTCATCCGCTCGACGTCGGCGTGCCGGGTGATGTCGGCTGTGATGGCCGCGAACTCGTGGCCTTCGGCTGCGGCCTCGGCGACGACCTTCTCGTTGCGTTCCGCGCTGCGTCCGGCGATGGCGACCTTGGCGCCCGCTGCGGCGAGACCGAACGCGAACGCGCGTCCAAGTCCTTGGTTGCCGCCGGTGACGATCGCGGTACGTCCGGTCAGATCAAAGGGATTGTTGCTCATGCAGGCACCACTATCGACTTGAGGCTGGCAGGGTCGGTGTCGCTCTCGAGCGCGTCGGCGACGTGTTCGAGGTCGTAGCGTCCGGTGACGAGCCGGTCGAGATCGACCAGTCCGGAGGACGCGAGATGGATTGCAGCGGGCCAGGTGTCGGTGTAGCGAAACACGCCGGTGACCGTGATCTCGAGGTTCTGGATGTGACTGACGGGGAGGGGGTAGTCGTCGGCGCCCATTCCGACCAGAACGACGCGCCCGGCAGGTCCGACGGCGCGGATGCCGCTCTGCACGGCCGGGACGGCACCGCTGGCGTCGACGAATGCGTCGACCTGGGGATCGAGCGCGGCGACGTCGTCGACCGTCGGATCGATCACTTCGGTGGCGCCGAAGGTCAGGGCGCGCTCGCGCCGCGAGGCGACCGGGTCGGAGACGACGATTCGTGCAGCACCGAAAGCGCGCGCGGCCTGTGCGGTGATGATGCCGATGGGGCCGGCCCCTGCGATCAGGATGGACGACCCGGGAGCGATCCCGGCTTTGCGCATCGTGGTGACGGCAACCGACAGTGGCTCGAGCAGTGCTGCGGCCTCGTCGGACAGCGAATCCGGAACCGGGTGGGCGAAGTCCGCGTCGATCGTGACGTAGCGGCAGAAGGCGCCGTCGACAGGAGGCGTCGCATAGAACTTCATGTCGGGGCACAGGTTGTAGCGCCCGGCCATGCACTGCGCGCAGCGACGGCACGGGTGTTGCGGTTCGACGGCGACGCGTTGGCCGATGCGGCTCTCGTCGACACCCTCGCCGACGGCAGCGATCCGTCCGGACAGCTCGTGGCCGAGAATCATCGGGTCGTGAACCACGAAATCGCCGATGCGGCCTTCGCGATAGTAGTGAACGTCCGAACCGCAGACGCCCACTGCCGCGACCTCGACGAGCACCTCGTTCGGTGCAGGCGTCGGAACGGGGCGATCTTCGATCTCGAGCGTGCGCACGCCCGTCATCACACTCGCGCGCATCGACGATGCGGGCGGTGTCGGTGTTGCGGTGGTCATCAGTGTCCTTCTGGCAGAGGGGAATCGAGGAGGAGGGCACGGCCGACGACGGCGGTCGACGCACCGGTGCTCAGGCATGCAGGCATCAGATGTTCGGTCACTCCGCCGTCGAGTGTGACGTCGATCCGACGTGCGAGGGCTGTGGCGATCGAGAGGCGATCGGGGTCGGCAACTCCCGATGTTCCAGGTTCGAGGAGCATGAGCAGCGCTCCGTCGTAGCCGGTCAGATCGACCATCGATGCGCTCGCCTCGTCGACCTCGTCCCAGATCGCCGCCCACACTCGCGCCGAGCCGATACCGGGTGTGCCGAGCGGCACGTACAGATCGCCCACGTCGGGGATACGAGGGAGCATGGCGCGGACTCCGTCTGCGCTTCCGACGAGGTGCACTCCGAGCATGTCGTGCGGCACGGTGGCAGCGAGCTCGTCCAGTTCGTCCAGTGTGACGCCGACGGGGAGACCTTCGCCGGGCGCCATGACGTCGACGTGCACCGCGATCCCTGCCGCCACGAGTGCCTCGGCGGCCTGCGTCCGGAGTCCTGGTGCTGCGGCGTACACGCTCCCCGCCAAGTGCTTTTCGTACCCGACGTGCCAGGGAGCCAGCGTGATCGTCATGCGTTGTCCCGCCGGTCCAGTGCGTCGACGGCAGTTGCTGCCGCCCAGCGTGCGCGGACCTCGGTGATGTCCCGGGTGGTCTCCCGCGGCGAGACGGTCGTCCGTGCGGGTGGGGTCCATCGCCGTGCGAGTTCGACCATCCCCGCCTCGTCGACGCCCGCTGCTACGGCTGCGGCCTGCACGCATGCACCACGTGCCGTCGCTTCGTCGGCGTCGGGGACGGTGACGGTGTCGCCGGAGAGGTCGGCGAGCAGCTGGAGCGTGGCCGGTGACCGGGCGCCACCGCCGACGACCGTGAGCGGGCCGTCGCAGTCGATACCGAACGAGCGCAACGCGTCTCGACCGGCCAGAAGAGACAGCAGCGGACCTTCGAGGAACGCGCGCGCCATTTCCTCCCGCGTCGTCGCCGACGTGAGGTCCGAGAGCAGGCCCCGTGCGTAGGGACGGTTCGGCGTCCGCTCGCCGTCGAGGAACGGCACGAGCGTCGGGCCGACGGTGGGTTCGGCGGCGAGGGCGAGAGCGGCGAGCCCGGCGTGGTCGGTTCCCAGGATCCGGGCGGCGGTATCACCCACTCGGGCTGCATTGAGCGTGCAGACGAGCGGCAAGTACCCGCCGGTGGTGTCAGCGACGCCGTTGACGATGCCTGCCTCGTCGAACACCGGTGTGCGCGTCGACGTGGCGAACACGCCGGACGTACCGAGACCGATGTACTGGTCGCCGTCGCTCAGACCGAGTCCGAGGTATGCGGCATGCTGATCGCCCGCACCTGCTCCGACGAGCACGGAACGGGTGAGACCGAGCTCGGTGGCCGCGGAATCGGTCAGTGCCCCGGCGGGCTCGGCGCCTCCGAGGACGGTCGGGAGCATCGGCAGCCAGTCGCGTGGACCCGCGGCCGCATCGAGGAATTCGGGCAGCCAGGTCGACGTCGTCGCGTCGAAGTAGCCGGTGCCGGACGCGTCGGATCGATCGGTGACGGCGCGACCGGTGAGCCGGAAGGTCAAGTAGTCGTGCGGCAACAGGATTCGACGCGTGGCGTCCAGCGTCGCGGGTTCGTGTTCGGCGACCCACGCGAGTTTCGCGATGGTGAATGCAGCGGTCGGAAGGGAACCGATGCGGCGCACCCACTTCGGGCCACCGATTGCCTCGACGAGCTTTGCGAGCTGCTCCGCGCCGGTGGTGTCGTTCCACAGTTTCGCGGGACGCAGCGGCTCACCTTCGGCGTCGAGCATCACCAGGCCGTGGCACTGTGCCGCGACGGACAGCGCGGTCACCTGCACGTCGCCGGCAGCGGCGAGCGCAGCCCGGACGGCGACCACCAGCGCCTCCCACCACGAACGCGGATCCTGCTCGCTGCACGGTGGGAACGCGGGAGTATGAGGCGCCGACCCGGAGGCGAGCAATTCGCCCGACTGGGCGTCGCGTACCTCGGCCTTGCACGATTGAGTGGACGAGTCGACACCGACGACGACCTGTCGCGTCACAGTCCGACCACCGGTTCGTTCGACGCGGACATGACATCGTCGCGAGTTCCGACGCCACCGGCCGGGTGCGAGTTCACGACGTCGTGCATCGTGTGGCCGCTCAACGACATGGCGACGACGCCGACCGCATCTCCCCATGCGCCGACTGCGAGCGTGCTCGCCATGGCGATCATGTCTCCCGGGTCGGAATCGGGCTCGGTTGCAGGGAGTTCCGCGATGTCGGTGGCCGCTGACGCGAAGGGGGATTCGACGGACTCGGTGACGGCGACGACACGAACCCCGCGCTCGACGAGGCGGGTCACCAGTCGAGTGAGCTCGGACGAGCGCCCTGTCTTGGAGATGGCGAGCACGAGATCGGATGTCTCGATCGCGCCCATTCCGCCGTGCAGTGCATCCATCGCGGGCAGGTACAGGGCGGGTGCGCCGCAGACGGACAGCAAATGGGCGAGGCGCTCGGCCATGATTCCCGACGTTCCTGACCCGGTGGTGATGACCTTGCCGGACGTCTCGACCACGGCGCGGGCGACGCGAACGACGCTGGGCTCGACGGTATCCGCGAGGTTCGACAGGCCGACGGCCTCCCGGACCAACACGGTGTGCGCGAGACGCCGAAGTTCGGCGTCGTCGAGCTTGCTCATATGTCGTACCTCACTGCTCACATGCATAGTGAAGAGGATCATGCTTGGTCCATGCTCATGTGTCAATCAGCTTGCTCAAATGAGCACATGTGATGATGATGGTGTCATTGACAGCGAAAGGTGGGGGGATGCCGCAGGAGTCCGAGGTCCGCAGAGTTGGGCCGGAGGAACTCGTCCAGCGGGGATTGATTGCGCGTCGGTACTACGTCGACGGACGTACACGGGTTCAGATTGCGGACGAGTTCGGTCTTTCCCGCTTCAAGGTGGCTCGCATTCTCGAGGACGCCGTCGCGTCGGGAATGGTCGAGATCACCGTGCACGCCCCGGAATCGATCGACATCGAACTTTCGCGCGCACTGAGGGACGAGTTCGGATTGCGGATGGCGTTCGCGGTCCGTACCGCCAGTGACGGTCAGGACGAGCTGTGGGACGCGGTGGGTCGCGTCACCGCTGAGCTGCTGAGCGAAATCGTCACGCCCGCAGACGTACTCGGCGTCGACTGTGGTCGAACGTTGTCCCGGATGACGACGCATCTCGACGCCATCGCCGAATGCGACGTCGTGCAGTTGACGGGCATGGCGGGTGCCGTCGGTGCGACATCCGCCGAACTGGTGCGTCGAATCACCGAACTCGGGGGAGGGCAGGCGTGGTCGATGTACGCGCCGCTCGTCGTGTCCGACGCCCGCACGTGCGCTGCGCTGAGCAGCAGTCGGGGAATTCAGGAGACGTTGCGTCACCATGCCTCGGTGACGAAAGCCGTTGTCTCCATCGGCGCGTGGGGGCCGGGTCTGTCGCAGGTGTACGACTTGCTGACGCCGTCGGAGGCGAGGGACTGGACGGCGAAAGGTGTGGTGGCCGAGTCCTGTGCGCTACTGCTCGACGCGGAAGGAAACCGCGTGCACGGGTTGGACGACCGGCGGATGGGCGTGTCGGAGGACGGCCTGCGCGGCATCGAGCACGTCATTGCCATTGCGGCGGGTGAAGCGAAGGTCGCGGCCGTCCGAGCCGTGCTGAAATCCGGACTGGTGTCGTCGCTGATCATCGACGCCGGGACCGCTGCGGGGCTCGTGCGCTGATTGCGCTCCGCACCCGTGCGCGGATAGTTGCAACCTGGGCCAACTATTCGCGCACGGGCGGCGTAGCCGCCCAGCGAATTCTGATGGGACCCTTGGCTGTCGACGGGTCGACGACCGAACCTTTCTGCGCGATCTCGACCTCGCCTGCGTCGACCATCCGGCGGGCGGCGCGACGTACCGGCTCCATCAGGTCGCGCCAGTTGTCGTCGGACATCGCCCGGGCGACCTCGGACGGACAGATGGTCGCATCGCGGGAACGGGCGTCGAGCAATTCTCTGATCTTGTTCTCGAGGTCGTGATCCGAGGATGTCACCTTGCGCCGCCTGCACGCGTCGCTGCAGTACTTGATGTCATCCCAGTGTCGCTCCCACTTCTTGCGCCATTCGATTCGGCGGCCGCACGACGCGCACGTCTTGTCCGGGGGTGTCGATTGCCTGGAGCGGTGAGCGTGGGCCACCGAATCCACTGTAGCTACCGTGGTCGATGCGATGTGGAGATGAACTGGTAGGTCGCGGACTCGACGATCTGCTGCGGCGTCACGTCGATCTCGTCGTTCAGCCACGCGATGATCAGTTCGGCGAGACCGCCGGTGAACAGCAGGCCGTTGATCTCCGACCGTGGCTCGGGCCATGCGTCGCTGCCGTACAGTTCGTGAGCTTGGTCTGCTACCAGGCGGGCGAAGTCGCGCAACGATTCTCGACGATATCGGCGCAACGAGTCGACGGCGAGTGACTCGATCATGGCGACTCGCCCCTTGCGCGGGTCGTCGGTCAACACGGTCACGAATGCGGTGATTGCCTGCCGCACTCGGGCTTCGACGGTGCCGTCGGACGAATGGAGCGCGGCAAGTGCGGCGACTCGGATCTCGTCGGACACCATGTCGACCACCTGGCGCAGCAATTCGTCCTTGCTGCTGAAGCTTTCGTAGAAGTATCGCTCGGTGAGTTTGGCCCGCGCGCAGATCGCGGTCATCGTCGCACCCTTCGCGCCTGCGTCGGCGAAGACGTCCAACCCGGCGTCGAGCAGTCGGGACCTACGTTCGGTTGCGCGGTCGTCGGCGCTCATTCCGGCGTAGCGACGCGTCGTCGGGGTCATGTGTCGATGTTGACAGATGCAGCAGATGTGACGCAGACTACATCCATCTGACATGACGTCCTGTCAGATTACGGGAGGTTCGCCATGGCTCGAATGCTCGCTGCCCCACCCGCCGACTCGCTGCTCGACGCCGTGCGCGGCGACGGCGGGGTGCCCATCGTCGGACACACCCTCGAATACATGAGGGATCCACTCAAGTTGTTCGGAAGTCGCTGGGAGAAATACGGCGACGTGTCGTGGTTGACCATGGCGGGCCAGCGGTGGATCACGGTTCTCGGGCCCGACGCGTGCCAGGAAGTTCTTCAGAACAAGGACAAGGCATTCGTCAACAGCGACGGGTGGTCGTTGCTGATCGGGCCGTTCTTTCACGGCGGGCTCATGCTGCTCGACGACGACGAACATCTGCGCCACCGGCGCATCATGCAACAGGCGTTCACCCGGCAGCGTATTGCGAAGTCGGTCGACGCGTTGAACCCGGTCGTCGCCGAAGGGTTGGACCACTGGGAGCCGGGCGCCGACTTCCGTGTCTACCCTGCGCTCAAGGCGTTGACACTGGATGTCGCGACGAACATCTTCATGGGCGGTGCCGAAGGCAGCACGGAAGCCGAAATCGACACGATCAACGCGAGTTTCGTGGCCTGTGTTCAGGCTGCGACGTCGATCGTCCGATATCGGGTTCCCGGCACCAGGTGGAAGCGAGGTCTCGACGGGCGCAGGGTGCTCGAGCAGTTCTTCCGGCGCTACCTGCCGGCGCGACGCGACAACGAGACCGACGACCTCTTCTCGGTGTTGTGCCACATCGAATCCGATACCGGGCAACGCTTCACCGACGACGAAGTCATCGACCACATGATCTTTCTGCTCATGGCCGCACACGACACGTCGACCATCACGCTGTCGACGATGATGCAGTATCTCGGCCAGCATCCGGAGTGGCGCGAACGCTGTCGCGCGGAGGCGCTTGCGCTTCAAACGAATTCGCCGACGTTGCAGCAGTTGGATGAACTGGTCGACATCGATCTGGTCATGAAGGAGTGTCTGCGGCTCGTGTCGCCGACGCCCGTCGTCGCGCGCCGCGCAGTGAAAGACACCGTGGTGCAGGGCAAGTACATCCCCGCTGGCACGTACGCGTCCGTGGCGCCGCATTTCACGCACCACATGGCGCAGTACTGGCCGGATCCGGAGAAGTTCGACCCGGAACGGTTCTCCACGGAGCGGCGCGAGGACAAGGTGCACCGCTACGCGTGGGAACCGTTCGGCGGCGGGGTCCACAAGTGCATCGGCATGTACTTCGCGGGTGCGGAGATCAAGACCATCATGTTCCACCTGTTGAGGCGGTTCGAGTGGAGTGTGGACCCGAATTACACTGCGCCACTGAACTTCACGTCGCTGCCCTTCCCCGAGGACGGGCAGCCCGTGAATCTACGACGCCGTTAGCCGGTCGCCCTGTCGGTCAGCCAGCGGACGATGTCGGCGGTGACGTCGTCGCGGTTCGTCTCGTTCAGAATTTCGTGGCGGGCGCCGTCGTAGATCGTGACGGTGACGTCGCTCGAGCCTGCCTCGCGGTAGCGCGACCCGAGTAATTCGACGAGCTGTCCGCCACCGGCGAGCGGATCGTCCGAACCCGACGCGATCAGCAGCGGCAGCTCGGAGCGAACCTCTTCGAGCTTGTGTGGGTCGGCAAGCTTGTCGGCCTCGGTGAACAATGCCGGGACGGTGGCGGCGGGAAGGTCGAACCCGCACAACGCGTCGGCGACATAGGCGTCCACCTCCGCCTCGTCGCGCGACAGCCACTCGTACCCGGTGCGGTGCTCGAAGGCGCTGTTGAACACACTCAGATCACCGGCGGGGGCGTCCGCCATGCCTGCTGCGAGTACATCGATCGCCGACGATCCCGACAGGACCACGCCCGCATACAGGTCGGATCGCTCGACCAGAACGTGCTGCGCCGCAAACGAACCCATCGAATGCCCGAACAAGAACAGTGGCAGGTCCGGGTAGATCTCCAGCAGGTGTTCGCCGAGCTGCTCGATGTCCGCCCACAGTGCGGGGAACCCCAACGACCCCAGGTCTCCAGGTGTGTCGGTGATCGACGAACCGTGGCCGCGATGATCTGAGGCGACGACTTGAAATCCCGCATCGTTCAGAGCTTCGGCGAATCGCGCGTAGCGGCTGCCGTGCTCGGCGAGTCCGTGCGCGATCTGTACGACGCCGATGGGAGTCTTCCGTGTCGGCCAGGTGTAGGTGCTGATCTCCAGCTGGTCCTGCTTCGAGATGTACGACGACGTATCGGCCACGGCTGCTCCTTCGACGCTGAGGGGGTCATCGTCGAACATAGCGCGCGGGAGTGTTGTCCGTATCCCCGCAGGTGCTCACCATGTTGCCAGGTGCGGCCTGAATTGCTGGCAAAACGACGTGCGGCTGGCGATTCGGTGAGCGTCTACATCAGGCGTCCGGCGAGGCGGCCTCGGTGCGCGCGGGTGTCACATGCAGCAGAGCGTGTTCCAGGACTGTTCGGTCAGAACGCGACGAAGCCGCCCGTGTACTCGGAAGTACACGGGCGGCTTCGATTGTCACTAGGCGACGTTCAATGCCAACTCGTCGTCTGCGACGTCCACCGACACGGTGCCACCCTCGGTGAGGATGTCGTCGAGCAGCAGATCGGCGATCCGGTCGTCGAGCGCCCGCTGGATCGAGCGACGCAACGGCCGCGCACCGAACTCGGGCTGGTGCCCGTTCCGTGCCAACCAGTCGACCGCCGAGTCGCTGAACGTGATCTCGATACCCTTGGCCGACAACCGTTCCCGGCTCTCCTCCAGCATGAGGTCGGTGATCCGGTGCAGTTGCTCGGTGTCGAGCTTGCGGAAGACCACGATCTCGTCGATGCGGTTGAGGAATTCCGGCCGCATCGATTCACGCAGCCGACCCATCACCCGGTCGCGCAGAGGCTTCTCGTCCTGCTCGCCCGTCGTGAACCCCAGACCACCGGACTTGCTGGAGATGATGTCCGAGCCGAGGTTGCTCGTCATGATCACCACGGTGTTGCGGAAGTTGACCGTGCGGCCTTGCCCGTCGGTGAGCCTGCCGTCGTCGAGCACCTGTAGCAGCGTGTCGAAGACGTCGGGGTGTGCCTTCTCGATCTCGTCGAGCAGCACCACCGAGTACGGGTTGCGTCGAACCTGCTCGGTCAGCTGACCCGCCTCGCCGTAGCCGATGTATCCGGGAGGCGCACCGACGAGACGGCTCACGGTGTGCCGTTCGCCGAACTCGCTCATGTCGAGGCGCAGCATCTTCTTCTCGTCACCGAACAACGACGCAGCCAGCGCCTTCGCGAGCTCGGTCTTGCCGACACCGGTCGGACCGAGGAACAGGAAGCTGCCGACGGGACGATCCGGATTACTCATACCGGTCCGGCTACGACGCACCGCACGGGCGATGGCCTTCACTGCTTCGTCCTGTCCGACGACGCGTTCGTGCAGTTCCGCTTCCAGGCGACGCAGACGTTCCTTCTCCTCCTGCGTCATCTGGCTGGCGGGGATGCCGGTTGCACGTGAAACGACGTCGGCGATGTCCTCGGCGGTCACGTCGGGAGCGTCGGCAACCGTTCCGTTCAGCCGCCCCTGCAGCGTCGATACCTCGTCCCTGATCTGCGACGCACGCTCGTAGTCCTCGCGAGCGATGACCTGTTCCTTCTCCACTTCCAGTGCGGCGAGCTGCTTTTCGATCGCAGCACTGTCGACGACCGGACGGGTCAGCTGCTTACGGGCGCCGGCCTGGTCGATCAGGTCGATGGCCTTGTCGGGCAGGAACCGGTCGCCGATGTAGCGATCGGACAGGTCGACGGCAGCGGCAATCGCGTCGTCGGTGTACCGAACACCGTGGTGCTCCTCGTACCGGCTACGCAGCCCGGTGAGAATGGCCTTGGCGTCGTCGACGCTCGGTTCGGGCACCGTCACCGGCTGGAACCGACGCTCGAGAGCGGGGTCCTTCTCGATGTTGGTGCGGTACTCGTCGAGTGTGGTGGCACCGACGATGTGCAGTTCGCCGCGAGCGAGCTTGGGCTTGAGGATGTTTCCGGCATCCATGGCGCCGTCGGCGCCGCCGCCTGCACCCGCAATGGTGTGAACCTCGTCGACGAAGACGACGAGTTCGTCCTTGTGTGCGGAGATCTCGTCGATCACCTTGGTCAGCCGCTCTTCGAAGTCGCCGCGGTAGCGCGTACCGGCGACCATGGACGACAGATCGAGCTGAACGATGCGCTTGCCCTGCAGGCGCTCGGGCACGTCGCCGTCGACGATGCGCTGCGCGAGGCCCTCGACGACGGCGGTCTTGCCGACGCCTGCCTCACCGACGAGCACCGGGTTGTTCTTGGTGCGACGCGACAGGATCTCGATGGTCTGCTGGATTTCGTCGGTACGGCCGATGACCGGGTCGACACCGCCCTGTCGGGCACGTTCGGTCAGGTCGACGCCGAACTTGTCGAGCGTGGGCGTCTCGGAATTCGACGCGGGTTCGACCGTTCCGCCCTTGAGCGCGGTCTGCAGCCCCTCAGGGGTGATTCCCTCCGACGCCAGCAGGCGGCCGGCGATGTGATCCTGATCGGCAGCGAACGCCAGGAACAGGTGTTCGGGGTCGATGTACGTCGATCCGAGCGACTGCGCGATGTGGTGCGCCTCGAGGATCGCGGTCTTCAACGTGCTGCTCAGGGCAGTGGCATTCACCGAGCCGCCGCCTTGCGGCAGCCGCAACTCCACCGCGTCGACGACGGCGGGGGATTGGACACCTGCGCGCTGCATAAGGCTGCGGGTGGGATCGTTCTGTGCCATGACGTGCAGCACGTGCAACGCATCGAGTTCGGCGTCGCCGCGTCCGGCAGCGAACGTGGCCGCGTCGCCGATGAGCGACTGGGTGGACCTGCTCATCAGACGGCTGATATCGATGCGACGAGGGCCTTCGGGCCCCAGGTATGCCGGCATTCGTGTTCCTCCTACGGAAGCTTGAGCGTCTTCGACTCAACTAACGTGCTCGACAAGGTATCAATTCCCGCCGACAGAAAAAACTTCTACACGCCGCGGCCCGTGTGAGAATGGCCCGGTCATCGGAGCATCGACGCGAGGTGGGGACGTGGCGCGAAGCAAGGTCGCGGTTGTCGGGGGTGGAATCATCGGGCTCGCGGTTGCTCGGGAGCTGATGAGGTCGAGGGGCGTCGAGGTGACCGTCTTCGAGAAGGAGGCCTCCGTCGGAGCGCATCAGACCGGTCACAACAGCGGCGTCGTGCACGCGGGCCTCTACTACGAGCCGGGCAGCCTGAAGGCAAGGCTGTGCCGCCGCGGCGTTTCACTACTCGAAGATTTCGTCGCGGAGAAGGGCGTGGCGTTCGACAAGTGCGGCAAGATCGTCGTCGCGCACACCGAGGTCGAATGCCGGCGCCTCGACGCCATCCACGAGCGAGCGCTGGCCAACGGTGTTCCCGGCGTCAAGCTGATCGAAGCGGAGGACATACGCGCGATCGAACCGCACGCCCGCGGTCGTAAGGCGCTGCATTCCCCGGAAACGGCGATCGTCGACTATCCGGGCATGACGCGCGCGCTCGCCGAGGACATCACGGCGTTCGGCGGGCAGATCCGGCTGCGTACCGCAGTGACGGATCTGGCCGAGCGGGCCGCTGGCGTCGACGTTCAGACCCGCTCTGGTGCAAACCGATTCGACCGGGTCATCGCATGCGCTGGTCTGCAGTCGGACCGCCTCGCCGTGACAGCAGGGGAGTCGTCGTTTCCGAAGATCGTGCCGTTCTACGGCGATTACTTCCTGCTGTCACCCGAGAAGTCGGCGTTGGTGAACGGGTTGATCTATCCGGTGCCGGACCCGAAGTACCCGTTCCTCGGCGTGCATGTCAGCAAGACGATTCAGGGCGATGTGACGTTGGGTCCCAATGCTTTTCTGTCGCTCGGTCGCGAATCCTACGACCGTCGGACGCTGTCGCCGAAGGACGTGGCCGACGCCATCGGCTTCCCCGGGTTCTGGAGATTCGCCGCGCGCAACATCCCAGCCGCAGTACGCGAGACCCGAACCGCGCTCAGCACACGGGGTTTTGTCGAGCAAGCGCGTCGATACGTCCCCGCCATCTCCGTCGAGGACGTCCGACGCGGCCCTCGCGGAATTCGTGCGCAGGCGATGAACCGCGACGGCAGCCTCGAGGACGACTTCGTCATCACCGGTAGCGCGCGGATCCTCCACGTACGCAACGCACCGTCGCCGGGCGCTACCTCGTCGCTCGCAATCGCCGAGCATGTCGTGCGAGAGGCTTATCGCCGGGGCGAGTGACCACGGTGGGCATGGTGTACCACTGCTGCCATTCGACGCACGAAATCCCGCATTCGACCGACCGTAACTGGTACACCATGCCCACCCGTCAGCGCTTCTTCGTCCCCGGCAGGATGCCCGCGTCGATCACGGCCTTGACGTAGGGCCGCACACGGATGATCAGGTCCTCGGCATCGGGCACGTCGCGCCAGATGCTCGACGCCAGTGCATCGGTCCTGGCCTCGATGTGTGCATCGAGTGCGACGCCGTCGTCGGTCAATGCTTCGCCTGCGTCGGTGCGCGTCAGCAGGTTTCGCGTGGCGAGGCGATCGAATGCTGCGTCCCATTCGTCGTCCGACCATTGGCGAGTCAGCTGGGTGATCCGCTTTCCGAGGACGCGTCGGGCCTTCGGTTCGGGGTGGAAGGCTTCGTGGAAGACGACGGCCTCGGTCGGGTCCAGCTGCGCGTCGACCAGTGCTGCGATGTGGCCGTCGCCGCGCCACTCCCGGATGACGGTGATCGCGTGCCACAACGCAAGGTGCGGCGCGTCCGGTGCGGTCGCCGAATGCCAGGCGGCGGCGAGTGGACGGCCGGCGAACACCGCGGTGTCGCCGATGTGCCTGAGCCGCTTCGCAACCTCGACCAGTTCGGAGTCGCCAGTACGAGAACCCAGTGCATCACCGAGGACCGAGTCGAGCATCGCCCACCGTCGATCCGACACCCTGTCCAACCCGGCGCCGACGGCAGCAGGCCATGCTTTCTCGATCATGGCGGGGTTGAAGTTGTAGAACGCCGCCGCGACGACACTGGCGACGGTCTCACTCATCGGTGCTGCTCGGGCACCGACGTACCAGGCGTGCCCGTCGAGTCCCAGTTCGTCACCCGCCTCCCTTACCTGGGGGTTGAAGTAAGCCGACACGTGAAAGGGTTCGAGCGTCGTGTAGGCGGCACGTGCGATCTCAGTCAGGCTCATGCTGCTCGAACTTACCTGTAGGTAAGCTAGCGGCCCAGACTCTTCGCCAAATAGATGCCGGTGTGTGTATCGGACTTCACCAGCGCGTCGACCGTACCGGTGAACACGATCTCACCTCCGTTGTGTCCGCCGTCGGGCCCGAGGTCGATCACCCAGTCCGCAGCCGCGACGACGTCGAGGTTGTGTTCGATCACGATGACGGTGCGACCCTCGTCGACCATCCCGGACAGCAATGCGATCAACTTCGATACGTCCGACGGGTGCAGTCCGGTCGTGGGTTCGTCGAGAACGAGGATCGGCGACGACCCCACCAACTCCGTCGCGAGCTTGAGTCGCTGACGCTCGCCACCCGACAGGGACGAAAGGTTCTGTCCGAGAGACAGATACCCGAGTCCGACGTCGGAGCAGCGATGCAGAATGTCGCGTATTTTCTTGACCTCGAAGAAGTCCTGCGCATCCTCGACGGACATCTCGAAGATGTCTGCGATGCTCACGCCGTCGACGGTGTGCTTGATCGCGCCCGACCGAAATCGCCTGCCCTGGCACGTTTCACACATGCTCGTCACGGGATCGGTGAACCCGAGATCGGTGAAGATGATGCCGCTGCCCTGGCAATCCGGGCACGCGCCGTCGGAGTTGGGGGAGAACAACGACGCGGGCTGGCCGGTCTTCTTCGCGAAGTATGCGCGGATCGGATCGAGCAGGCCGGTGTAGGTGGCGGGGGAGGATCGACGGGAGCCGCGGATGGGCGCTTGGTCGATGATGACGGCGTCCTCCGCGACCGAACGTAGGTGTCCGTGAATCAGACTCGACTTACCCGATCCGGCCACGCCGGTGACTGCAGTCAGGACCCCGAGTGGAATGTCGACGCTGACGTCGCGAAGGTTGTGTGTCGCCGCGTTCGCGATGGACACGAAACCCCTTGCGGTGCGCGGGGGCTGCGTCGTCGCGCCTTCTCGTCGCAGGGCGATTCCGGTCCGGGTGTCGGCGGACCGCAGCTCGTCGTACGTTCCCTCGAAGACGACCGTTCCGCCTGCTTTGCCTGCGCCCGGCCCGATTTCGACGATTCGGTCGGCGATGGCCATTACTTCGGGATCGTGCTCGACGACCAGGACGGTGTTTCCCTTGTCGCGCAGCGCGAGCAGCATGTCGTTCAGGCGGTGGACGTCGCGCGGGTGAAGGCCTGTGGTGGGTTCGTCGAACACGTACAGCATGTCGTTGAGCGTCGAGCCGAGGTGACGCACCATCTTGATGCGCTGCGATTCACCACCGGACAGCGACGACGTCGCACGGTCGAGGCTGAGGTAGCCGAGACCGAGGTCGACGAGGCGGCGTAGCTGCAGCACGATCTCCTGGCGAGGGCCGTCGAGACCCTTCAAGCTCCAGCCGTCGAGACGTTCGGCGAGGTCGGACACCTGCATGGCGAACGCGTCGGGAAGCGACAGCCCTTCCAGCGTCGCACTGCGAATGGTGTCGTTGTAGCGGGTGCCGCCGCACGCGTCGCAGATTCCACGTGTGACGATGCGTTCGAAGGCGGCTTTGGCCTTGCCCTTGAGTGCATCGGTATCCTTCGACAGGTAGCTGCGCCGGAAGCGAGAGATGATGCCTTCGTAACTCTTCATGACGGCGTCGGGATTCGGAACCGTCACCTCGCCTGGCTGGGCGTCGAAGAACAGGTGACGCTCTCGTGCCGAATACTGCTCGATCGGAACGTCGAGGTCGAAGAATCCGGAGTCGGCGAACACGCGGTACGGCCACTTGCCGGGCTCGAAGTCCGGGTGCTTGAACGGCCCCTCGCGTAACGATTTCGACTCGTCGACCAACTCGGCGAGATCGATCACCTTGGCCTCGCCGAGTCCTTCGCATTCGGGGCACATGCCCGCCGGGTCGTTGAAGGAGAAGGCGTTGGCGTATCCGATCGACGGTTGCACCCCGCGCGACCACAGCATGCGAAGCCAGTCGCCGATGTCGGTGATGGTGCCGACGGTCGAGCGTGGGCCACCGAACAAACGCTTCTGGTCGACGATGACGACGGCGGACAGATTGGCGATGAGGTCCGCGTCCGGCCTACCGTACGACGGCAGGAATGTCTGCGCGAACGCGGTGAACGTCGAGTTGATCTGACGTTGCGCTTCGGCGGCGATCGTGTCGAACACGAGCGAGGACTTACCGGAGCCGGACACTCCGGCGAAGACGATCAACGAGTGCTTGGGTAGATCGAGGTCGACGTCGTGGAGATTGTTCTCCCGTGCGCCTCGGACAATGATCGTGGACAGGGTGTCGGTCGTGGTCATGGACGATGCTCACCTTTCGCCGGACTGTGCCGACGCATCGTACCGTACGGTGTACGAAATGTCGCTTGGTAGCAGCTGACAGTCCGAGGATCGGAGTTTCTGTCGGTACCCCTCGGTATGGTTCGCCCATCATGAGTTATCGCGTCATCTCGGGCGCATTTCCCCTCCGGAGGTTCCGTTGACCAATCCTCAGTTGTCTCTTGTTGCTGCAGTGCTCGATCGCTCGGGTTCGATGCAGTCGATAGCCGACGACACGCGCGGTGGTTTCGACTCGTTCATCGCGAAAGAACTTGCGCAGGAGGGCGATACCGTCGTCACGCTTGCGCAGTTCGACGATCGGTACGAGGTGGTCTACAGCTCGCGGCCTATCGCCGATGTTCCGCCACTGGTCCTCGAACCCCGTGGCACCACCGCGTTGTACGACGCCATCGGACGTCTCGTCACCGAGGTCGGCGCCGAACTGTCGGCCCTGCCCGAAGATCAGCGCCCCGGTTCCGTGACGGTCCTGGTGATGACGGACGGGCACGAGAACGCCAGCCGCGAATGGACGAATACGGCTGTGCGTGCGCTCATCGAGCAGCAGGAACGTGACTACCAGTGGGACTTCGTGTTTTTGGGGTCCAACATCGACGCGGTCGACGTCGGCACCGACCTGGGCTTCGCGCCGGACAAGTCGATGACCTATGTGTCGACGACCGTCGGAGTCACCGCGGCGTTCGACTCGGTCGCCAACTACCAGGACCGCAAACGCGCTGCGATGCGAGTGATGGGCGCGCCTCCCGCGGCGGGCTTTTCCGACGCAGACCGTCGCGCCGCGCGCGGAGAGTGAGCAAGAAGGGCGGCAACGATACGGCGGAGGAGATCATCGCGATGATCTTCTTCCTCTGCATCGTTGCCGCAATCGTGGGCTGGGCACTGGCGTGACACGGGCGGGTCACCCCAGCGCCCGCGCCAACCGACCCAGGCGGGCATCGAGACGGCGCGTGCCCTCGGCAGTCAGGTTCAGCGAGGCTCCCAAAGTTTCACGTGCGTCGAGGAATATCTGGGCCATCGGAGAGTACTTGTCGCGCAGTCTGATTTGCTTGCTCTCGTCGGCGAGATACTCCACGCTGCCCGCGTTGTCGATGAAGTCCGACAGCTTGACCAGAAATACCCGCGGATCCGTGATCGCGGCCGCAACATGTTCGGCGTAGGCGCGGTTCTTCTCGTCCGTCGAAAGGCTTTGCAGGTTAGTAGGATTGGTAACGGAAGCCACCACAGCTGACACCGACGGTGAGAAGTGGCGCGCGATGACGGCCAGCGCATTGTCATGGGTCGCCGGTGTGCCCGCGTCGAGCAACGATACGATTCTGTCGGTCTGATCCTCGACCGTGTCGTGCAGTGCGGCCGCCACCAAAACGACCTCGTCTGTGCACCCGAATCGTACGAGCCGCAACACGTTTCGAAGCGGATGGACGATGTACGGGTCGCTTGCTGTTTCGCTACCGGCACGCCTCTGATGGAAGTGAGCGGCAGCTGCGAGGGCCATCGCGTCGTGCAGCATCGGAGAGCTGAACCCGAGCTCGCGAGCCTCGTATCCGACCGTGAACGTCAATGAGGCGGCATCCATGTCTGCCAGTCGCATTCGTCTGAACTGGTCGGACAGCAACGCGTGGGTGGGTACACGCATTCCGGCATCCCTGGACAACCTGACGGTGATCTCGTCGCCCTCCTGCTCGACGAACTTCAAGAACATGCCGAGGCGCCGCCCGAGATGTTCCTCCACGACCGGCGCGCAGTCGACGCGTGTCGACGCCACGACGTGAGTGTGGTTGGGCAGGAATTTGATATCCGGCCACGACGTGGACAGGTCCACCACGACGGAGTCCACGGTGGGGGCTCGCGTGTGAATCGCGAACACGGCATACAGCTCGACGACCGGTTCCTTGTCCAGAATCCTTGCGTAGGCGGTGTGCCGTCCTGCCTCGAACATGACATCGCCATCGTCGTCACGGACCGGCGCGGACCCGGTGATCGATTCGAGAGCGGTATCCACCTCGGCAAACAAACGAGCCCGTACGGGGTCGACCGTCCAATCCTTCAGCTGTGAACCGCTGTCGAAGACCCGTGTGACCGGTGCGCCGACTGCACTGGCGGCCAGGAACGACGGGTGCGCAATCCCGCGTACGTCTCTGATGAGCACGACGACTGCCTGTGCCAGGGAGTGAGCATGCGCCTCGACACGGAAAGTGCGTTGCAGGCCGTCGCCGACGTCGTAGTCGGTCCACCCCTGTTCGGCCAGCAGTGTCGCGTGCTCGTACGAAACAGCCGCTGCGAGAGGCCCGTTCATCGCCGCGTCACCGACGAGACGGCCGCCGAGTTCGTTCGCCACCGTCAGGTACAGGTCGTCCCGGCGTTTCCCACCACCCGGACAGATGGTCAGTAGATCGCCGGTCTCCATGTTCTCGATGTAGGTGCAGAGCCGGGCACAGAATCGCTCCCACGCGGCATCGATCTCCGTGTCGAAGTCGGCGTCCTCGGACATGCGGGCACTCCTAGATGGGAGGTGAGCCGTTGTCTCGACTCCTTCCACGAACCACTGTAACGCCCTGCGGGGGTGCGTCTTTCCGTTCTGGCGGACTTCGGCGAAACCCAGCGGGCGCGAACTGCGCGAACAGGAGGAGTCGACACGAAAAGCTGTGTCGTTCGAACGAACGAACACGTGACTCGTGGCGCGGGGCGCCCTCGGGTTCGCCGGTCGCCCGGGTGTTCGGGCGGGCCGGGTGTTCGGGCG
>NZ_JAAFYV010000038.1:0-62789 GCF_011770055.1 Rhodococcus sp. B10
AGCTGGTTCGAAGAGCTGTACTGACCAGCAGAAACAGTGAAAATTGGGGATCTGCTCGGACCTGGCTGGACCCCGTCGAATGGACTTCTAATCCCTTGGTCGCAGGTTCGAATCCTGCCGGGGGCACTTCAACTACACGCATTCTCCGTTTCGACTGCGCTCCGGGTGGGCATCAGTGTCGAGTTCGACAGTGCGACGACGTAGTCCGGAAGGGTGGCCGATGCGGGACGTCCTGGACGACTTGATCGCGATCTGGCGCGGTGGTGGGACCGCGGGGGTCGGCACCGTCGTGCGGACGTTCGAATCCGCTCCGCGTCCGGCGGGCGCCTCGATGGTCGTCGCACCCGACGGTTCCGTTCTGGGATCGGTGTCCGGCGGCTGCGTCGAAGGTGCGGTGTACGAGGTGGCGACGACGGCCACGACCACCGGTTCGCCCTCGTTGGAACGTTACGGGGTCAGCGACGACGATGCTTTCGCCGTCGGTCTCACGTGCGGGGGAGTGCTCGACGTGTTCGTCGAACCGGTCTCGCGCACAACGTTTCCCGAACTCGGTACGGTCGCGAACGCCGTCGCCGCGGATCAGCCGGTCGCTGTCGCCACGATCATCGCGCATCCCGACCCGGACCGAGTAGGCATGCACCTCGTCGTGCGCGAGGCCCACGCGAACGGATCGCTCGGGTCCGAGAGGACGAACAACGCCGTCGTGGACGACGCTCGGGGACTGCTCGCGACGGGTGCCTCGGCCGTGCTGAGTTACGGGCCCGACGGTGAACGCCTCGGCGACGGGATGGACGTCTTCGTGGCGAGTTACGCGCCGCGCCCGCGCATGCTCGTGTTCGGCGCGATCGACTTCGCGGCCGCCGTCGCCGAACAGGGCGCGTTCCTCGGTTACCGCGTCACGGTCTGCGATGCGCGCGCGGTGTTCGCGACGCGCGCACGCTTCCCCTCCGCGGAGGAGGTGGTGGTCGATTGGCCGCATCGCTATCTCGACGCGCAGATCTCGACAGGCGCGGTGGATCGGCGAACCGTCGTGTGCGTGCTGACTCACGACCCGAAGTTCGACATCCCGTTGCTCGCTCGTGCTCTGCGGCACCGAGAGTTCGCCTACGTCGGGGCGATGGGTTCGCGTCGTACCCACGACGACCGCGTGGCGCGACTGAGGGACGAGGGGGTGACGGACGCGCAGCTGGCCGGACTGTCGAGCCCGATCGGACTCGATCTCGGCGCGCGTACCCCGCAGGAAACGGCGGTGTCGATCGCCGCGGAGATCGTCGCACGTCGGTGGGGCGGGTCCGGCGAGCCACTCGCGACGCGGCACGGCCGGATCCACCACGATTCGGCCGTGGCGCACGACACATGAACTACGACAGTGCGTAGCAGATCCGGGCGCTGGCTATCGACGCACTTCAGGGACGTCTTACTCTGGACTGCATGGCAGCACCCGAAGTAGCACCCGCCGAACCGTCGTCGACCCCGAAAGCACAGTCGTCGACGTCCGTGTTCGCGACGGCAGGTGCGATCGCTGCCGTGGTGGCCGCGCTCGTCGTCACGTTGTCGGCGTCCGACGCGTTGGTGTTGCTCGGCATCCCGGATCCGGGTCCTGCCACGATCTACGGACTTCCGGCCGTGCGCGCTGCGGGAGAGATCGCCGCGTCGATCGCGATCGGGTCGTTCCTACTCGCGGCCTTCCTCGTGCCCCCACAGAAGAACGGTGTGCTCGACGTCGGCGGTTACCGGGCCGTGCGTACGGGCTCGATCGCTGCGATCGTGTGGGCGGCATGCGCAGTCGTGCTGGTGCCACTGACGCTGTCGGACACTTCCGGTCAGCCGTTCCTCGTCGCACTGCAACCCGACAATCTGTGGGTTGCGCTCGATCAGGTCGAGATCGCCAGTGCGTGGCGATGGACGGCGATCCTGGCCGTCCTGCTCGCGATCGCGTCGAGGGCGGTACTGCGCTGGTCGTGGACCCCGCTGCTGCTGGTGTTCGCGCTCGGCACGGTGATGCCCATCGCGGTGACGGGTCACTCGTCGTCGGGTGGGTCGCACGACGTCGCCACGAACAGCTTGATTCTGCATCTCGTCGCCGCGACGTTGTGGGCGGGTGGATTGTTCGCGGTACTGGCGCATGCCCGACGCGCGGGTGCACATACCGACGTCGCCGCCCGCAGGTTCTCCGCGGTCGCCACGGTCTGCTTCGTCGTCATGGGCGTCAGCGGTGTCATCAACGCGCTGGTCCGAGTTTCGGTCTCGGACCTGTTCACCACCACGTACGGACTGCTCGTGGTCGGCAAGATCGTCGCGCTGATCGTCCTCGGATTCTTCGGGTGGATTCAGCGTCGACGCTCACTGCCCGCCCTCGTCGCGGACCCGCAGTCGCGCGGCGCACTGGTCCGCTTCGCCGGAGGCGAGGTCCTGATCTTCGCGGCGACGATCGGACTCGCCGTCGGACTTGGTCGGACACCTCCGCCGGCGAACATCGACCCGAATCTGTCGTTGACGGAGGCCGCACTGGGATACGACCTGGACGGGCCCCCGACGTTCGCTCGTCTCGCCCTCGACTGGCGCTTCGATCTGATCTTCGGCACGGCGTCGATCGTGTTGGCCGTCGTCTACCTGCTGGGCGTCCGACGCCTTCGCCGACGCGGCGACACGTGGCCGATGGGCCGCACGGCCGCATTCCTGCTCGGCTGTCTGACGATGCTGATCGGCACGTCGTCGGGCGTCGGTAAGTATTCGCCCGCGGTGTTCAGCGTGCACATGGGCGGACACATGGCGCTGTCGATGTTGGCTCCGGTGTTGCTCGCCCTCGGTGGTGCGTTGACGCTCGCGCTGCGCGCGCTGCCGGCAGCAGGCAAGGACGGTATCCCTGGTCCGCGCGAATGGCTGCTGCAGGCACTGCACAGCCCGGTCTCGCGGTTCCTGACGCATCCCATCGTCGCGGCAGCGCTGTTCGTCGGCGGCTTCTACGCGCTGTACCTCGGCGGAATCTTCGACGCGATTCTGGACAACCACTCGGCGCATCTGCTGATGAACGCCCACTTCATCCTCAGTGGCTATCTCTTCTACTGGGTCGTGATCGGTGTCGATCCGTCGCCGCGCCGCATCGAGCCCATAACCAAGTTGGCCATGGTGTTCGGGTCGCTGCCGTTCCACGCGTTCTTCGGTGTGGCACTCATGAGCATGAACACCGTGCTGGGCGGCTGGTACTACCGAACACTGGGGCTGGACTGGAACGGCGACCTGATCGGCGACCAGCGACTCGGGGGAGGAATCGCCTGGGCCACCGGCGAAATCCCACTCGTCCTCGTCATGCTGGCGTTGCTCATCCAGTGGTCGCGGAGCGACGATCGCAACGCCAAACGCGTCGACCGCGCCGCCGAGCGGGACCACGACGCGGACCTTGCCGCGCACAACGCCATGTTCGCCGAGTTGGCGCGTCGGGACCGCGAAGCAGGACTCTGAGTCACGCAGACGCGGTGACTTTCGCAAGCAACCGCGCGAGTTCGACGCGTTCGGCGGGTTCGAGCCCGTCGAACACCAGGGCCGCGACGTCGCGACGCGCGGCGTCGATCGCCTGAAGGCGCCTGCGTCCGTCGTCGGTGAGCTCGACCAGCACTGCGCGCCGATCCGCGGGGTCGGGCGCACGGACGACGAGTTCGGCCTGTTCCAGCGAGTCGACGATGTCGGTGGCCGACCGCGCGACGATGCGCAACCGGTCGGCGAGTGCGCGCAGCCGGACCGGCTTCTCTTCGCGGGCGAGAACGTGCAGCGCGCGACTCTGCGACGGGTTCAGACCGAACGGCTCCAGCGCGTTCATGTGTGTATGGCGGATGCGCCGGGCAACGGCCATGAACGAGTCCGCGAGATTCGGTGTCTCCTCCGGGTGCATGTCCGACAGCATAGCGAGCGTTGCCTGCAACCTCTTATTGAGGTAACCTCTCCAATATGTTGCTCGATCATCAGGGAGGTCTACTTGGTAAGCCCACAAACACATTCGACGTCCGCCGCCCCTGATCGCGGCTCATCCGACACGGCCCCGGTCGGACGAGTCCTCGGCCTATTCCGCCCCTATCGGTTCCGCATCGCGGTCGTCTCCGCAATCATCGTCTTCAGCGCAGTCGTCGCCCTGGCGTCGCCGCTACTGCTCCGCGAACTGCTCGATCACGCCATTCCCGATCGCGACGTCACACTCGTCACGCTGATCGCAGCAGGCATGATCGCGGTCGCAGTCGTCACCAATGTTCTCGGCGTCGCACAGACCTGGATGTCCAACGGCGTCGGACAGAAACTCATGCACGACCTCCGCGTGGCGGTCTACGGCCATCTGCAGAAGCAGTCCCTCGGGTTCTTCGCGAGAACTCGCACCGGGGAGGTGCAGTCGCGTATCGCCAACGACATCGGCGGCATGCAATCGGTCGTCACCAACACCGCGACGTCGATAGCGCAGAACGCGACGACGGTCGTGGCCACGGTCGTCGCCCTGTTCCTGCTGGATTGGCGCCTCGCGCTGTTCTCGCTCATGATCCTGCCCGTCTTCGTGCGCATCGCCCGGCGCATCGGCAACGAGCGTCGAAAGATCTCGGGAACACGTCAGAAGTTGTTGAGCGAGTTGACAGTGCAGATCGAGGAATCACTGTCGGTCAGCGGGATTCTGCTCGGCAAGACCACCGGCTCCGGCGCAGTGTTGACCGAGCAGTTCGCAGACCGATCCGGCAAGGTCGCCGATATCGAACTCTCGGCGATGATGGCAGGCAAATGGCGGATGGCCAGCATACAGATCAGCTTCGCGGTCATGCCGGCGCTCGTCTACTGGTTCGCCGGACTCACGATCGGGCACGGCAGCACGCTGAGCGTCGGCACGCTCGTCGCATTCACGACGCTGCAGACTCAACTCTTCCGTCCGACCATGCAACTGCTGAGCACCGGCGTCGACGTACAGTCCTCGCTCGCGCTGTTCGGTCGCGTCTTCGAGTACCTCGACCTGCCGATCGACATCGACGAGCCACAGACTCCGAAAGTGCTCGACAAGAACGAGATTCAAGGCGACGTGGCGTTCGACCACGTCCACTTCTCCTACGCCGGTGCGACGCGGCCGACGCTCGTCGACATCGACCTGGACGTCCCGGCCGGCTCCACTCTGGCGCTGGTCGGAGCGACCGGATCCGGGAAGACGACGCTCGGCTATCTGACCGCACGTCTGCACGATCCCGACGCCGGTGCCATCACGATCGACGGCGTCGACCTGCGTGACATGAGCACTGCGACGGTCGCCGAGCTGGTGGGAGTGGTGTCGCAGGAGACGTACCTGTTCCACGCCACGATTCGCGAGAACCTGCGGTTCGCGAAGCCCGATGCGACCGACGACGAGATCGAACAGGCAGCCAGGATCGCGCAGATCCACGAATTCATCGAGGGCCTGGACGACGGGTACGACACGGTCGTCGGCGAACGGGGTTACCGCTTCTCGGGAGGTGAGAAGCAACGACTGTCCATCGCGCGCACGGTTCTTCGCAACCCGCCGATCCTGATTCTCGACGAGGCCACCAGTGCGCTGGACAACTCGACCGAACGTGCGCTGCAAGACGCATTGGAAAGTCTGATGACCGGACGCACCACGATTCTGATCGCCCACCGCCTGTCGACCGTGCGCACGGCCGACCGTATCGCCGTGCTCGATCACGGCCGCGTACTCGAATCCGGAACGCACGCCGAACTCCTCGCCGCGCGCGGGCCCTACTTCGAGCTGGCTCGGACGTCCGATGCCGCGATCGACCGCGAATTCGACGACGAACAGGCCGCGTAGAGTTCTCTGTTCTACAGTGAGAAGGAACGGAGTGGTCGTGGTGCGCACGGTGGCGTCGGCGGTGCGTGCCGAAGTGGAGATCAAGAAGTCGCGGTTCATCGCGATCGTCGCCCGTGCGGCCTCCGAAACGGAAGCGCGCGCGGTGATCGCGTCGAGGCGAAGCGCCGAACCTGCTGCGCGACATCATTGTTCGGCGTTCGTGTACGGAGACGTGCACCGAGTCGAGAGGTCGAGCGACGACGGTGAACCGGGCGGAACCGCGGGCACTCCGATGCTCGACGTTCTGCGCGGACACGACCTGACCAACGTCGTTGCCGTCGTGACGCGGTACTTCGGGGGAACGAAGCTGGGCACCGGTGGCCTGACGCGGGCGTACGGGGGAGCGGTCGCGGAGGCTCTCGGCGGTGCGTCGTTCCTGTACCGACACCGGCGAACGCTGATGCGCATCGAACTGCCGCATACCGATGCGGGGCGCGTCGAATCCGAGCTGAGGCGTCGCGACGTGGATGTCGTGTCCGTCGAGTACGGCGCTTCGGCCCTGCTGACCGTGGCCGTCGCCGATACCGCGGAATTCGACGCGACCCTGGCGGATCTGACGGCGGGGACCGTGACGTCCGAACGGCTCGGAGAAACGTACGTCGAAACGTCCGCTCCGTAGCAGCGGACACCGACACGTTCGTCGCCGGTGAGCCCGAGACGGCCTCGTTCGTCCACAACGCGCGCTTTATCCCCAGGGTTGTTCGTTCGCCCAGCTCGAACCCACGATTCGACGTCACCCGTGCCGCACAGTGTTCCCATCGGCCCGGCGATGCCGACCGAGACCAGCGAATCCGATTCCAAGGGGGACAGTCGATGTACGAAGCACAGTGCGCGGTGGTGGGAACCGTCATCACACATCCGGTCAAGCGACAGACCGCGAGCGGGGAGCAGGTTCTGAGCTTCCGGATGGCGAGCAATGCCAGGCGGCAGAACCGCACCACAGGGGAGTGGACGGACGGGGGCACGTTGTACTTGACGGTCACATGCTGGCGCAGGCTGGTCACGGGCGTCGGTGCGTCGCTGATGAATGGTGACCCGGTGGTCGCCTACGGCCAGCTCCGAACCAACGAGTACACGACGAGAGAAGGCGTCGAACGCGCGGATCTCGAGATGACCGCGAGCGCAGTCGGGCCCGATCTCTCGCGCTGCGTCGTCGAGGTCGATCGGAGGCGAGCCGCGGCGAAACTCGTCGAGCAGGATGGTTCCGAGGACGCCGTCGAGCCGGATCGAGGCGACGAGGACGAGTACGACGAGCAGGATCCGACCGATCCGGGAACGGAGTTCTCCGACACGCACGACGCCGTCACCGCGGCAGTCTGACCGATGCGTCCGGGCATGCGCCTCGGGGCCGTCGCGCAGCGCATGTCCGGTGCGTCGCACCGTTCCCGACGACGGAGAACGGTCGATGGTGTTCGACGGCCGTTCCACCGATAAGCTGGCGCACATGGCGGAATTCATCTACACCATGAAGAAGGTGCGCAAGGCGCACGGCGACAAGGTCATCCTCGACGACGTCACGATGAGTTTCTACCCGGGAGCGAAGATCGGCGTCGTCGGCCCCAACGGCGCCGGTAAGTCAAGCATCCTCAAGATCATGGCCGGTATCGATCAGCCCGGCAACGGCGAGGCGTTCCTCGCGCCCGGCGCTTCGGTCGGCATCCTGATGCAGGAACCGGAACTCGACGACGCCAAGACCGTTCGCGAGAACGTCGAAGACGGCCTCGGCGACACGATGGTGCAGCTCAAGCGGTACAACGAGATCGCCGAGCTGATGGCCACCGACTACTCGGACGAGCTCATGGAAGAGATGGGCGAACTGCAGGAGAAGCTCGACCACGCCGACGCGTGGGAAATCGACTCCCAGCTCGAGCAGGCGATGGACGCGCTGCGCTGCCCGCCGCCGGAGTCTCCCGTCACCAACCTCTCCGGTGGTGAGAAGCGACGTGTCGCGCTGTGCAAGCTGCTACTGAGCAAGCCAGACCTGCTCCTTCTCGACGAACCGACCAACCACCTCGACGCGGAATCCGTTCTGTGGCTCGAGCAGCACCTGGCGGCGTACCAGGGTGCCATTCTCGCCGTCACCCACGACCGGTACTTCCTCGATCACGTCGCACAGTGGATCGCCGAGGTCGACCGTGGACACCTGTACCCGTACGAGGGCAACTACTCGACCTACCTCGAGAAGAAAGCCGAACGTCTCGAGGTCGCGGGCAAGAAGGACCAGAAGCTGCAGAAGCGCCTCAAGGACGAACTCGCATGGGTTCGTTCCGGTGCGAAGGCTCGGCAGGCGAAGAACAAGGCTCGTCTCGACCGATACGACGAGATGGTCGCCGAGGCGGAGAAGACCAGGAAGTTGGACTTCGACGAGATCCAGATCCCCGCGCCTCCGCGCCTGGGTGACGTGGTCGTCGAGGTCTCGCACCTCGACAAGGGCTTCGACGGCCGTGTCCTGATCAAGGACCTGTCGTTCACGCTGCCGCGCAACGGCATCGTCGGCGTCATCGGCCCCAACGGTGTCGGTAAGACCACGCTGTTCAAGACCATCGTCGGGCTCGAGGAGCCGGACGGCGGCGAGGTCAAGGTCGGTCAGACGGTCAAGCTCAGCTACGTCGACCAGAACCGTGCGGGTATCGACCCGAAGAAGACCGTATGGGAGACGGTGTCCGACGGCCTCGACTTCATCACCGTCGGAAACCAGGAGTTCCCGTCGCGCGCCTACATCAGTTCGTTCGGTTTCAAGGGGCACGACCAGCAGAAGCCGTCGGGCGTGCTGTCCGGTGGTGAGCGCAACCGCCTGAACCTGGCGATGACGCTGAAGCAGGGCGGAAACCTGATCCTGCTCGACGAGCCGACCAACGACCTCGACGTCGAGACGCTCGGTTCGCTCGAGAACGCGCTGCAGGAGTTCCCGGGTTGTGCCGTGGTCATCTCCCACGACCGCTGGTTCCTGGACCGGACGTGCACGCACATCCTTGCCTGGGAGGGTGGTTTCGGTGACAACGAGGCAGCCTGGTACTGGTACGAAGGCAACTTCGAGGGCTACGAGGCGAACAAGATCGAGCGCCTCGGACCCGACGCGGCCCGTCCGCACCGCGTCACGCACCGCAAGCTGACCAGGGACTGACGCTCTTGTCGAAGACATTCGAGTATTCACTGCAGGTTCGGTGGAGCGACTCGGATCGACTCGGGCACGTCAACAACACGCGGTTCGTCGAATATCTGCAGGAAGCTCGGGCGCACTTCATCACCGAACTCCTGACGGAGACAGTGGGGAGCAGGGGGACGACGGTCGTGCGCAGGCTGGCCGTCGACTTCCTGCGTCCCCTCTTCGACGACTCGGGGCCGCTGTCGATCGAGGTGACGATTTCGAGTATCGGCACGACGTCCTTCGGCGTCCGGCATCTGGTCCGGGACGCCGAGGGCGCGCTGTGCGCCGAGGCGGAAGCACTCATGGTGATGTTCGACCTGTCGTCGCAGTCGTCTCGGCCGATCACCGACTTGGAAAGAGCCGCGTTCACCGAGTACCTGCTCGACGTCCCGGCCACCTCGACGTAGTCCGCGTACCCCGTGAGAGACGTCGATCCCCGATAGGGTCATGTGAGGCGACGACGCGGTCGCCGGAGATTCCTGTTCGAGGGAGTGGTTGAAACAGATGCCGAACTCGGCTGACACGACGGACACGGACCGACCGACCGGACTACCCGAGAAGTTGGTGACCACACTGCCGGAGGTGGAGGCCGCGTATCTCGCGCACGTCGACACCGACGACTCGACTGGGACGGTCGTCCGGTCGAATCGGCAGATGGTGCTGGCCCACCTTCGATCGGCAGCACACCGATCCTCCGGGATCGCGGTCGTGCAGTTGAATCGGCCCGATGCCGGCGCCGAGGACGGCGGTGGCTTCTATCTGCAGATCGTCACCGACGACATGCCCTTGCTCGTCGAATCGGTCGTGTCGCAGCTCGGTCGGCTCGGTGTCGACGTCCTCGAGGTCGTGCATCCTATTCTGTCGGTGACGCGGGACGACGACGGCAACTTGCTGACGGTCGGTCAAGGCAACGGCACCGCGCCCTCCGGAACTATTCGCGAGTCGTGGATGCACCTGCAGCTGGGCCCGTCTGTCGACGACGAGACGCTCGACAGTCTGGAGTCGGCTGTCGCGGAAGTGCTGTCCGATGTGCGTGAGGTCGTCGAGGACACCGACGACATGCGTCTCGCACAGAGCTCGGTCGCGAGCGCACTCGACGAACTCGCGGACCGGGAGAGCCGGCCCGACGGCGGTCAGCTCCGCGACGCGGCGAATCTGCTTCGATGGCTCGCCGACGGCCACTACACGTTGCTCGGATACCGCCGTTACCGCGCGGGCGAAGCGTCGACGAACGAGCTCGGTCTCGGAGTGCTTCGGTCGGACAACGCGCTCGGATCGGATCTGCCTCCCGAGGCGGGTCGAAACGAGTTGCTGACGCTGACACAGGGGTCGAGACCGGCAACGGTGCATCGCGCGGTATACCCGTACTTCGTGACCGTGTTCGACAGGGCCACACCGGAACTCGGCGAACACCGGTTCGTCGGCGTCTTCACGGTGACGGCATTGCACGAGAACGTCCTCGACATCCCGGTGATCGAACGTCGGGTGCGGTCGGTGATCGACCGTGCCGGATACGATCTCGGCTCGTTCTCCGGCCAAGCCATGCTCGAAGTGATGCAGTCCATGCCGCGTTCGGAGCTGTTCGCGACGAGTGAGGACGTGCTCTTCGACACCGCGTCTGCCGTCATGGCGATCGGCAGGCGTCGTCGCGTCAAGGTGTTTCTGCGTGAGGACTCGGACGGTGCATTCGTGTCCGCGCTCGTCTATCTGCCCCGCGACCGGTACACGACGCGTGTGCGTCTGGCGATCCAGGATTGCCTGCTGCGTGAACTCGGCGGCTCCAGCATCGACTACACCGCTCGTGTCACCGAATCCGCCCTTGCTCTGCTGCACGTGACGGTGCGTCGCGCTTCCGGGGAATCGGTCCACGCCGACCTGTCACCGGACAACATCGCCCACATCGAATCGCTCCTCACCCGAACCATCCGGACGTGGGAAGACGGCCTCGCCGAGGCAGTGACGCGGGACGGTGCCGTGGACCCTGTACTCGCAACGCGGTACGCCGACGCGTTGCCGGAGGCGTACAAGCAGGATTTCGGTCCCGAGCGGGCGGTGTCCGATATTGCTCGCCTCGGTGCGCTCGCCGACGGCGGCATCGACATGCAGCTGTATCGGGATGCCGATTCCGACGTGGGATCGTGGCGTTTCAGCCTGTACATCGGTGGGCGTGGAGTCTCGCTGAGTCAGGTCCTGCCGATTCTGCAGAGTCTCGGCGTCGAGGTCGACGACGAGCGGCCGTACCCGGTCGTTCGCCCGGATGGAATCCAGTGCTGGATATACGATTTCGGTGTGTCGGCGTCGCGCGAGATGCTGTCCGGCGCCATCGATGGCGACCTCGACGCCGAACTGCACACCGCGGGTGATCCCCAGACCGAAAGCCGTGTGCAGATTCGTTTCACCGACGCGTTCAGCGCCGTGTGGCACGGACGAGCCGAAGCGGACCGGTTCAACGAGCTCGTCATGCGGGCGGGACTGACGTGGCGTCAAGCGGTCATACTTCGCGCATACGCGAAGTACCTGCGACAGGCCAACTTCCCGTACAGCCAGTACGCCATCGAGGGCGTTCTGCTCGCACACCCGCGGACGGCGGGACTGTTGGTGGCACTGTTCGAATCGCAGTTCGATCCCGATGTCGCACAACGTCGCTCCGACGAGTTGATCACCGAGCTTCGTTCCCTGATCGACCAGGTCATCAGCCTCGACGCGGACCGAGTTCTTCGGTCGATCTTCGAGTTGATACGTGCCACGCTGCGGACGAATTTCTACGTGCTCGACGACGCGGGCGATGCGCGAGAATTCTTGTCGCTCAAGTTCGATCCGCAGGAGATCGCCGAACTGCCGAAGCCCCGGCCGAAGTTCGAGATCTTCGTCTACTCGCCGCGGGTCGAGGGTGTGCACCTGCGATTCGGCGAGGTGGCGCGAGGAGGGCTGCGGTGGTCCGATCGCCGCGAGGATTTCCGTACCGAGATACTCGGGCTGGCCAAGGCGCAGATGGTCAAGAACGCCGTCATTGTCCCGGTGGGCGCGAAAGGCGGGTTCGTCGTGAAGCGGCCGCCCACGCCGTCGGGTGACGCTGCGGCGGATCGCAAGGCGACCGCCGACGAGGGCCAGGCATGCTATCGCGTGTTCGTCGCGGGACTGCTGGACGTGACCGACAATCTCGACCGCGCCAGCGGCGCGGTCGTGCCACCCGACCGGGTCGTGCGTCGCGACGGCGACGACACCTATCTCGTCGTCGCCGCCGACAAGGGAACCGCGACGTTCTCCGATTTCGCCAACGAGGTTGCGGCCGAATACGATTTCTGGCTCGGCGACGCGTTCGCGTCCGGTGGGTCGGCCGGCTACGACCACAAGGCCATGGGTATCACCGCCAAGGGTGCGTGGGAGAGCGTCAAACGTCATTTCCGTGAGCTCGGGATCGACACGCAGACACAGGATTTCACGGTCGTCGGCGTCGGCGACATGAGTGGCGACGTGTTCGGGAACGGCATGTTGCTCAGCCGACACATCGGACTGCTCGCCGCGTTCGACCACCGCCACATCTTCCTCGACCCGAATCCCGACCGTGCGGCGTCGTTCGCCGAGCGCGAGCGGCTGTTCGCGTTGCCCAGGTCGTCGTGGGCGGACTACGACAAATCGCTGATCTCGGAGGGCGGTGGGGTGTACGAGCGGACGGTCAAATCGATCCCGATCAGTGAGCCCGTCCGCGAGGCGCTCGGGCTCGACGACGATACGACGGCCTTGTCGCCGCCCGATCTGATGCGCGCGATCCTCACCGCGCCTGCGGACCTGCTGTGGAACGGCGGAATCGGCACCTACATCAAGGCGTCGAGCGAGTCGAACGCGGACGTGGGGGACAAGTCGAACGACGCGGTGCGCGTCAACGGTCGCGACCTGCGGGCCACGGTCGTCGGCGAGGGAGGAAACCTCGGCGCCACCGCGCTCGGCCGCATCGAATACGACATGGCGGGTGGGCGAATCAACACCGACGCCGTCGACAACTCGGCCGGTGTGGACTGTTCGGACCACGAGGTCAACATCAAGATCCTGCTCGAATCGGCAATCGCCGACGGCAAGCTTGCGCGCGAGGACCGCGATGAGCTGCTCGCGTCGATGACCGACGAAGTCGGCCGACTCGTGTTGTGGGACAACATCATGCAGAACGAGCTACTCGGTACCTCGCGGGCCGATGCGCCCGCGCTGTTGTCCGTGCACCGACGCGTCATCGAAGATCTGGAGGAGCGACGGGGCCTCGACCGCGAGTTGGAGGCGTTGCCGAGCGAAGCAGACTTCCGTCGTCGGAAGCAGGACGGCCGCGGACTGACGTCTCCCGAGCTCGCGACGCTCATGGCTCACGTCAAGCTCACACTCGAAAGCGATCTGCTCGCAAGCGAACTCGTGGACAGCGACGTCTTCGCATCGAAGCTGCCCGCGTACTTCCCGGCACCGCTGCGCGAGCCGTACGCGAGCGAGATCACCTCGCACCCTCTGCGGCGGCAATTGGTGGCGACCATGTTGACGAACGAGACCGTGGACCGAGGCGGTATCACGTTCGTCTACCGCCTCGCCGAGGATGCCGGTGCGTCCGGCACGGATGCCGTGCGCGCCTATGCCGCGGCCACCGAAATCTTCGATCTCGAGACTCTGTGGCAGGACATTCGCAACGCGCCGATTTCCACCGCGACCGCCGACGAGCTGATGCTCGAGTCGCGGCGGGTGCTCGACCGGGTGGCACGCTGGCTGTTGGCGAACCGCCCGCAACCGCTCGCCGTCGGAGCCGAGATCAGCAGGTACGCAGGCACGGTCGCGCGGCTACGCGATTCGATCGGGCGGTGGATCGACGGCCACCGGGCCGGTGAACTCGCCGGTCGGGTCGAGGAATCGGTGAAGAGCGGCGCACCGAGGGAGTTGGCGGTCCCGGTCTACCGACTCCTCGACATCTACTGCCTGCTGGACATCGCCGACGTAGCCGACATCACCGAGAACGAGCCCGAAGAGGTCGCCGAACTGTACTTCGCGCTCGACGCGCACATCGGCATCAACTGGTTGCTGACGTCGGTGTCCGGTCTGGCGCGAGGCGATCGCTGGCATTCGTTGGCGCGCTTGGCCCTTCGCGACGACTTGTACTCGTCGTTGCGCGCGATCACGAAAGAGGTTCTGCTGGGCGGTGAACCGCACGAGAGCCCTGCCGAGAAGATCGCCGAGTGGGAGGCGACCAATTCGTCGCGTCTGACGAGGGCGCGGACCGCGCTCGGTGAGATCGCCGACTCGGGAACACTCGATCTCGCGACGCTGTCGGTGGCGGCACGACAGGTACGCAGTATGGTGCCGTGACCGGATTCGAGCAGAACTACCAGCAAAGGACGGCCCGAGAGTGAGTGTGCCCGACGCCCATCTGTCCGAGGAGTTGCAGCCGAGCGAACGCATCGGTTTCCACACCACCGTCGAGGTGCGGTGGTCGGACATGGATGTCTACCAACACATCAACCACGCACGCATGGTGACGTTGCTCGAAGAGGCGCGCATTCCGTGGCTGCTGGTGGACGGCAGGCCCACCGCGAATCTTCGGCACGGAGCCGTCATCGCGGACCTGCACGTGAAGTATCGCGGGCAGTTGCGGCACGAGGACGGGCCGCTCGACGTGTTCATGTGGGTCGACAAGGTCAGAGCGGTCGATTTCGTCGTCGGCTACGAGGTCCGCGCGAGGGGCAAGTCCCTCGACACTCCCGCGTCGATCGTCGCGTCGACGCAGATCGCCGCGTTCGACATCGACACGCAACGCCTGCGGCGGCTGACCGGACCCGAGCGTGCCTACCTGGAGAGCTGGCGACGTGTTTGAGCGACGGCTCACGGTGCCGGACGTCGTCGAACGCGAGAACTTGACGGCGTTTCTCGGAAAGGCCGTTCGGCTCGACGAGGCTGCGGTGGTTCGGCTACGGATGCGCGCCGACGGTCGACTGTCGGTCTGGGCGACAACAGGTTTCGACGCGCTGGCGGTTCGGGTCGTCGACGGGACCATCGTGCCGGACGACACGTCGGCCGGTGCCGACGGCCTGCTCACCGCGCTGGCGTCCGCGACGTCGGGAGAAATCGACCCGGGGTTCTCGATGGACTCGGCCTGGCGTGGTGCCCTGCCGCCCGACCACGGTTTCGAGCACGTCGACGACGTGCCCGCGCGCGTGTTGATCGATCTCGCACAGCGCGGCGCCGCGTTGGCGAAACAACACGGCAGCAGCCACGGTCCGCCGGTGTCGCTCCTGGACCAGGACGTGCTGCACGTCGAAGGGCCTACAGGAGACGTGTCGATCGCGATGCGCACCGTGTTCGCGCTCACCGCCATGGGCTTCGTGCCTGCCACCGGGCAAGACCCGATGACCGCCGACATCGATCTGTCCCGGATCGCGTCCGACGAACGCGTGCGGGTGCGCGCGACCGCGGTGTGGCTACGCCTCGACGCGCGGTTCGGGTCGGTGTTCAGCCGACGCGGTAATCAGTTGTCGCTCAGCGTCGAACGCTGAGACTGCCGCCGCACGTCGACGGCCAGCAGGATCAGAGCGGACGCGACCACTGCCATGCCGATCCCGGCGAGTACCGTCGGCGATTCTCCGAGGACGACGATGCCGAGCAACGCGGCGACGACGGGTTCCGCCAACGTGAGTGTGGCCACGGTGGCGGGCGGCAGCGCGCTCAATCCGATGCCGAACAGCAGATAAGCCACGACCGTCGGAATCAGCGCCAGGTACAGCACCACCGCGAGCCCAGGCGCCGAATCCAGCCCGCCGGGCCAGCGCAGGACGAGCACGGGCAGCAGTACGACGGCTCCCACGGCGAACATCTGCGCCATGGCCGCGTCGGGTCGCGTCCCCGAGGCGATGATCCTCGACCCGGCGACCGTGTAGATCGCGTAGCCGACACCCGCGGACAGTGCCGCGAGCGCGCCGAACACCATGTGGGATGCGTCGTCGGGGTCGGAACCGGTGACGAGGAGCATCATCCCGGCCACGGCCAGCGTCGTCGACGCGAACCAGACCGGTCCCGGTCGGGTTCGGTCGACGAGGGACTGCAGGACGCCGGTGAATGCCGGACCCGATCCGAGCGCGATCATGGTGCCCGCGGCGACACCCGCCATCTGTACGCCCGAAAAGAATCCGACCTGATAGACGGCGACCCCGACGCCGCCGATCAGGACGCGTCGCACGCCGGCGGACGACGTTGCTCCGAAGCCGCCGCGCAGCCACGCCAACGGCACCAGCACGAGGCCCGCGAGAGCGATGCGCGCGCTTCCGACCGCGAGAGGATCGAGGTCGACGCCGGCCGAGGAGGAGCCGAGCGCCTGGGCGGTCCCGGTGGTCCCGAACAGGGCAGCCGCGGCGAGGACGGCCGACAGGCCTGCAACGCCTGGCGTCAGACGAGCCACGCCGCCGCGTCGGCTGGGAGCTGACCGTCGACGAGGGGTGCGCTCGACATCAGCAGCTCGCCCGGAGGCAGCGGGATGGGTGCGTTCGTGGCGTTCAACGCGCAGATGAGCCCGCCTCGTCGCCGGAACGCGATGCACCCGGACGGGCTCCCGTACCAGTCCACCTCCGAACCGGTGAATTCGGGACGCAGTCCGCGCAGTTCGATCGCCGCGCGGTAGAGGCTGAGCATCGAGTCGACGTCCTCCAGCTGTGCCTCGACGGTCGACGACGCCCACTCCGGTGGCATCGGAAGCCAGGTCTCGGCGGATGTGCTGAAGCCGAACGGCGGTGCGGTTCCTTCCCAGGGGACCGGAACGCGGCACCCGTCGCGTCCGCGCTCGGCGTGGCCGGATCGCTCCCACACGGGGTCCTGCAGAACCTCGTCGGGGAGATCGACGTTCGGCAATCCGAGCTCTGCGCCGTTGTAGACGAACACGGCTCCAGGCAGTGCGAGCTCGAGAAGGATCATCGCCCGTGCGCGTCTCGTGCCGCGCTCGCCACCGCCGTAGCGAGTGACCTCACGCGCGATGTCGTGGTTGGACAACGCCCAGGTGGGGGTACCGTCGACCCGATCGACCGCGTCGATGGAATTCGTGACCGCGTCGCGAATGTCGGCTGCGTCGAAACGCGCCTCGGCCAGACGGAAATTGAAGCCGAGATGCAGTTCGTCGGGCCGAATGTAGTCGCCGAAGCGGACGTTGTCCTGCACCCAGATCTCGCCGATCGTCGTCGTACCCGGATACTCGTCCATCACCTTGCGAATGCCGCGGTGGATCTCGTGGACCGCGTCGTTGTCGAACCGAGGATCGTCGTCGTCGTTCCGCATCAACGCGTTGCCCTCGAGGTTCATGTCGAGGAGCTCGTCCGGCTTGGCCATTCCGTGCGCGACGTCGATGCGGAATCCGTCGATGCCGCGATCGAGCCAGAACCGCAGTGTCGTGGACAGATCTTCGACGACCTCCGGGTTGTTCCAGTTCAGGTCCGGCTGTTCCTTCGCGAAAATGTGCAGATACCACTGGCCCGGCGAACCGTCGGGATTCTCGACGCGAGTCCACGCGGGCCCGCCGAAGATGGACGGCCAGTTGTTCGGTGGCTGGGAGCCGCCCGGACCCGACCCGTCTCGGAAGATGTACCGCGCCCGCTCGGGACTGCCGGGCGCCGACTCGAGCGCGTTCACGAACCATGGATGCTGCTCACTCGTGTGGTTGGGGACCAGGTCCATCGTGACCTTGATGTCGCGGCTGTGCGCTTCCGCGATCAGCGCATCCATGACGTCCAGGTCGCCGAACAGCGGATCGATCGCGCGAGGGTCGGAGACGTCGTACCCGTGATCTGCCATCGGGGAGCGCATGACCGGGCTGAGCCAGATGGCGTCGACACCCAGCAGCTCGAGGTACCCCAGACGGTCGCGGACGCCGCCGAGATCACCTACACCGTCGCCGTTCGAATCGGAGAACGAACGAGGATAGATCTGATAGAAGATCGCGTTCTTCCACCATGTGGTGTCGGTCGCGTGTTCGTTCGGGTCGGTCACGACTGTCAAGTCTGCCAAATGGGACACGGTCACTCGACTCAGGGACGGCGCGCCGCACGAGTGGTGTCAGATCGGCGAATTCACCATCGAGTTGGCGGCCATGTCCATGTAATCGACGAGCTGAGCGCGGTGTGCGTCGTCCAGCACCGAACGGTCGATGGAGTCGATCGCGACGTACATGCACCGCAGCCACGCGTCGCGCTCCATCGGGCCGATACGGAACGGAGAGTGCCTCATGCGCAGTCGGGGGTGGCCGCGCTCGTCGGAGTACGTGCGCGGCCCGCCCCAATACTGTTCGAGGAACATTCGCATGCGTCGTTCGGCGGGTCCGAGATCTTCTTCCGGGTACAACGGGCGAACGATCTCGTCCTTCGCCACTTCCTCGTAGAACTTGGCGGTCAGCTTGTGAAAGGTGTCCGCACCGCCGACCGCGTCGTAGAACGTCTGCTGCGGTTCGGTCATGTCAGTGCTTCTCTCCGTGTTCGGTGGGACGTGCATTCGGGTCCAGTATCGCTACTTCGACAGGTCGGGGACGAATCCGCCCGCTCGACCTTCCGGATACGGCGCCCGGACGCCCGCGTTCTCGAACGCCTGGAGGATTTCTCGGTGCATTCCGCGCTGCACGGCCCACTGACGTCCCGGACGCGTCTTGACGGTGATGCGAATGGTCACGGTGTCGGCGCTGACGGCGTTGACACCCAGCATCTCGGGTGCGCCGAGCAGGTCTTCTTCGAAGACGTTCGACTCCACGACGTCCAGTGCTGCCTTCTCCGCGACCTCGCACGCCTCGTCGACGTTGGCAGTGTGCGCGACCGGTAGATCGAGAACGGCGACGGCGAAGCCCTGGCTCATGTTGCCGACGCGCAGCACTTCTCCGTTTCGGCAGTACCAGACGGTGCCGTTGACGTCACGAACCGTCGTCACGCGTAGACCGACGCTCTCGACAGTGCCGATCGCTTCGCCGAGGTCGACGACGTCACCCACGCCGTACTGGTCTTCGAGGAGCATGAAGATGCCCGACAGGAAGTCACGAACGAGGTTCTGGGCACCGAAACCGAGGGCGACGCCGACGATGCCCGCGGAGGCGATGAAGGGTGCGACGTTCACTCCGACGACGTCGAGCACCGACAGGACGAACCAGGTGAGGATCACGACGGACACGCCGGACTTCATCACCGACCCGATGGTCGTGGCTCGTTGCCTGCGCCGTTCGGACAGGATGGTTCCCTGCAGCGACGTCGCCGCACGCTCACGCAGCGGGCGAAGCAGCAGTGGCGGCTTGGAGGAGTCGCTCGAGCTCCGACGCGTGAAGCGGTCGATGAGCTTGTGCAATACGAGTCGAAGGACGATCGCGAGAGCTACGTAGCCCGCGATTTGCAAAGGCCTGTCCACCAGCCAGTCCCGACCGGTTTCCGTCAATTCGAATGCTCGCGAGTCCAATGACAAGGCGGTGATGGATGAACGTGGATTCGGATCGATTGGAGACACCTGGAGAGTCTACGGACGGCGCGAGATCTCGCCACCCGCGTCGGCGACGGCTCCTCGTTCGCCCGGAATTCACCGATCCGCAATCGTTCGATCCGCAAAAAGAGGTGTGCGCGCAGGTCGGATTCGTGTTCCACTGTTCCTCGTGTTCCGCGCAAGCCATGCGCGGGCGCCGACTGCTCTGGGAGACCACCCATGAAGAAGAAGCAACACCACCGACAACTTCCGCCCACTGATGCCTACGAGACCGCAGACCAGCGGCTACGGACATCAGGGGCGAATGCTCTACACGTAGTCCCTCCCGACGGTTCCGCCGGGCATTCCCATATGGCGGAGGACGTCGTGCCCGCCTGGGTCAAACGACGGGTTCTGCTTCTCAACGCCACGTTCGAGCCTCTCACCGCGCTTCCGATGCGCCGAGCCGTCGTGCTCCTGGTGTGTGACAAGGCCGACGTCATTCATGACGATCCCGAAGGGCCGTTCATCCGATCCGCGGATTTCTCGGTCCAGGTTCCGTCCGTCATTCGTCTCCGGACGTTCGTCAGGGTTCCGTATCGCGCCCGGGTTCCGATGACCCGAGCCGCGCTCATGCATCGCGATCGCTTCCGGTGTGCGTATTGCGGCGGGAAGGCCGAGACGGTCGATCACGTCGTACCCCGTAGTCGCGGGGGAGGCCATTCGTGGGAGAACTGCGTCGCATGCTGTGCCCCGTGCAATCACCGCAAAGCGGACAAATTGCTCAGTGAGCTGGGATGGACGTTACGCGCACAGCTCGTGCCTCCGAAGGGCCCACACTGGCGGCTGCTCGCCAGCACCAAGGAACTCGATCCCTCGTGGCTTGCTTATCTGGGTGAAGGCGCAGCCTGACGGCCACCCGCCGTCGCTCTGCCGGGAAAAATGGACTAACGTCACACCCCGTGAGCATTCTCGAGACCTTGCTGATATTCGGGGTGATCCCGCTTGCGATCGTCGGGATCATCGGCGCGTTGTCCTACGTTGCAGCCAAGCAGCCGGGCCTGGACATCACGCCCTACCGGTTGACCGACAAGTGGACACGTGGCCCTGTGCTGTGGAGCGCGACCGACGAGGTGACCCCGCACGGCGGTGGCCACGGATCGCACGCGTCCGCAGTCGATTCGATCGGAGGTTCGGCAAGTGGCAAGTGGTGAACTGACACGCACTCATGTCGACGAGAGCGACCTGCCCTACGGCGCAGCGCTGACGTCGAGCGGCCGCATCTCGGCGGTGCACGAATTCGGAAAGCCGAACCCCGAGCACCTGCCGTTCGCGACGCAGGACCTCGTGGCCCTCGACGACGCCCTCACCGAAGCGACGCGTGCAACGCAGATTCGCTTCAACGTCTTCGTCGGAGACCTCGGCGCCAACCCCGCACTCGGAGCGAACGAGGTGTTCCCCGGAACCCCCGACGCCATCCGATCGGTGCTCGTCGCAGTCGACCCCGACAACAAGGCCATCGAGATCCGGACCGGCCGGCGCGTGTCCGACCGCGCGACGGACCGCGTCGCCCAGCTCGGCATCACGGCAGCGATCGGGCCGTTCCGCGACGGCAACCTGATCGACGGGCTCGTCAGCTCGATCCGCGTCATGGCTGCGGCGATCGTCAGCCCGTAACAACCTCTGCTCGCTACGACAGCGCCCCCGGGATATCCCGGGGGCGCTGTCTGCGTCGATGGACCCCGAGGGTCAGCTCGCGTCGAAGCGACGCGCCTTCAGCGACCGCACGATTCCGGCGCGTCCCTCGATGACGAGGCGACGCAACGCAGGCGGCAGATCACCGTCCAGGAATCGGTCCGCGGCCGCCACCGACTCGTCGCTGATCGACCACGACGGGTACAGGCCCACGACGACGGTCTGCGCGACCTCGCTCGACCGACGTGCCCAGACACCCGAGATGGCCTCGAAGTAGCGATCGACGAACGGCTCGAGCAGTGCGGACTGTCCCGGTCCGGCGAACCCGCCGATGATCGAGCGCGCAGTGATGTTCGGAACCGAATCGTCGTCGACGACAGTCGCCCATACCTGGTTCTTGACCTCGGCATCGGGACGAGCCGCGCGAGCGGCCGCAGCCGAACGGGCGCCTGCGGCGGTGTTGTCGCGGGCTGCTTCGGCGTCGATGACGGGTGACGCCGAGCCGCCGGAGTCGATCGCGCCCGCTCCGGCCAGAGCGGTGACGATTCTCCACCGCAGATCGGTGTCGACGTCGAGTCCGGCCAGACCCTGACCGGCGGCGTCGCCGTCGAGCAGGTCCTTCAGCACGTCGACGTGGCGGTCGGCCAGCACCGAACCGGTGAGTGAGTTGACGAACGCCAGCTGATGATCGGATCCGGCGTCTGCCGCGCGAGCCAGTTCGAGCAACGCGTCGGCGAACTCGGGCTGCCCGGTGGTCTCGGCCCAGTGCGGATCGGCGTAGCTGTTGATCGCCGTCTGTGCCTGCAGCAACAGACGCTGCACGACGCCGACCTCGGTCTCCGCGGCGATGCCACGCTGGACGAGCGCGACGAAATCGCGTGCCTTCATCTCGGCCTGACGCGTCATCTCCCAGGCGGCCGACCACGCGAGCGTCCGGGGGAGCGGATCGACGATGTCACCGATGCGCGTGATCAGAGTGTCGAGCGACTCCGAATCGAGACGCACCGAGCAGTACGTCAGGTCGTCGTCGTTGACGAGAACCAGTTTGCCGCGCGAGACGCCGACCAACTCGGCGATCTCGGTGCTCTCGGCCGCGTCGAGATCGAGTTCGACGCGCTTCGTGCGGACGAGCTTTCCGCCCTCGTCGTCGTAGATTCCGACGGCGATACGGTGCACGCGTCGCTCACCGGCGCCCGGTTCCGCACCGCCCTGTACGACGGCGAAGCGCGTGAAGTTGCCGGCGTCGTCGACGTCGAAGTCGGGGCTCAAGGTGTTGAGGCCGGTCGTGCGGAGCCACTGGTTGCCCCAGTCGGACAGATCGCGTCCCGACGACTTCTCCAGCGCCGACAGCAGGTCCGAGAACGTCGCGTTTCCGAAGGCGTGATCGACGAAGTACGCACGGAGGCCGGCCAGGAAATCGTCCTTGCCGACGTACGCGACGAGCTGCTTGAGAACGCTGGCGCCCTTGGCGTACGTGATGCCGTCGAAGTTGACCTCGACTGCGGCGAGGTCGGGGATGTCCGCGGCGATGGGGTGTGTGGACGGCAGCTGATCCTGCCGGTACGCCCATGACTTCTCGACGTTGGCGAACGTCGTCCACGCGTTGGTGTACTCGGTGGCCTCCGCCTGGCACAGCACGGACGCGAACGTCGCGAAGGACTCGTTGAGCCACAGGTCGTCCCACCACCGCATGGTCACGAGGTCGCCGAACCACATGTGGGCCATCTCGTGCAGCACCGTTTCGGCGCGCCGTTCGTACGAGTAGCGCGTCACCTTGGACCTGAAGACGTAGTCCTCGAGGAAGGTCACCGCCCCTGCGTTCTCCATCGCACCGGCATTGAATTCCGGGACGAACAGCTGGTCGTACTTGCCGAAGGCGTACGGGGTGCCGAAGTTGGCGTGGTAGAAGCCGAATCCCTGCTTGGTCTCGGTGAACAGTCGCTCGGCATCCATGTGCTCGGCGAGCGAGGCGCGGCAGTAGATGCCGAGGGGGATGGTGCCGTGGTCGTCGCTGTAGGAGTCGGTCCACTCCGCGTACGGACCTGCGATCAGCGCGACGAGGTAGGTGCTCATGAGCGGCGTCGTGTCGAAGACGTGTTCACCCGCGGCCGGTTCGGCGGCGTGCGCGGAGTTCGAGATGATCTTCCAGCTCTCGGGCGCGGTGACCTTCAGATCGAAGGTGGCCTTCAGGTCCGGCTGATCGAAGCACGCGAACATCCGTTTGGCGTCGGCCGTCTCGAACTGGGTGTACAGGTACACCGAGCAGTCGGAGGGGTCGACGAACCGATGCAGTCCCTCACCGGTGTTCGAATAGACGCACTCGGCATCGACTATCAGCTCGTTCTTCTCGGCGAGGTCGGTCAGCGCGATACCGGTCTCTTCGTCGTAGGACGAGATGTCGAGGTCGACGCCGTTGAGCGTGGCGGAGCGGATGCTGTCGGCGACGATGTCGACGAAGCTCGACGAGCCGGGCGTCGCGGAGAACTGGATCGTCGTCGTCGACAGGAACGTCTTCTCGCTGGGGTTGCCTGCGCCGTCGGTGAGATCGAGAACTATCGAATAGGTGGGGTCGCCGAGGACGGACGCGCGCGTCGCGGCCTGGTCGCGAGTCAGGTTGGGAGCAACCACGTTGTGTAGGCACCTTCTCGAGTAGGGAAACGATGGATGCCACCATCCCATCACGTTCCTGTTGCGGCATGCTGGTCAAGGGAGGGCATGGAATTGTTCGGCGCCGTCCGCAGTTGCGTGTTCTCGTAGTGGCTACGAACCCTTGGACGAAGGAGATGGACGTGACCGACAGTGCACAGAAGGACACCGCCGACTTTTGGTTCGACCCGCTGTGCCCCTGGTGCTGGATCACCTCGCGATGGATTCTCGAGGTCCAGCAGGTTCGCGACATCGACGTGAACTTCCATGTCATGTCGCTCGCAGTGCTGAACGAGGGACGTGACCTACCCGAGCAGTACGCGGACCTGATGAAGAAGGGCTGGGGACCCGTCCGCGTCGCGATCGCAGCCGCGCAGGAGAAGGGCGACGAGATCCTCCCGGCCCTGTACACGGCAATGGGCACTCGGATCCACAACGAAGGCAACAAGGACTTCACCGAGGTCGTCGAACAGTCGCTCGCCGAGGTCGGTTTGCCTGCCGAGCTCGCCGAGGCTGCCGACAGCACCGACTACGACGAGGCCCTCCGCACGAGTCACCATGCCGGCATGGACAAGGTGGGCGACGACGTCGGAACGCCGACGATCCACGTCAACGGAGTCGCGTTCTTCGGGCCGGTTCTGTCGCGTATTCCGCGCGGCGAAGAGGCAGGCAAATTGTGGGACGCGTCGGTGATCTTCGCGTCGTACCCGCACTTCTTCGAGCTCAAGCGCACGCGCCACGAGGATCCCGAGTTCGATTAGGCGGCTTCGCCGCTCGTGCGTGCGAATGTATACCCCGCTATACATTCGCACGCACGAGTTCCATCAGGCGACGATGCGATCCGTCGCAACGACGGTTCCGAACACCCGGTGCTCGCCGCGGCTGAACCGCCACGCCGACCACGCGGCCGCCGCTGCGTCCACGGCGTCGTCGACGACGGGACCGACGGGCAACTGCGCGAGACCGGCGGCCAGTTCTCGGAGATCGAGCCAGGTTCCGAGGGCGGCCAGTCTCTGTCCCGCTCCGCGTGCCGACTTCTTCGACACGAACACCGTGTCCGGCGCCATCATCCGAAACGCGCACTCGGGATGCACCTCGACGACGCGTTCGACGTCGAAAGTCGCTGCATTCCACGCCCGCACCCCGGCCATCAGGTACCACGTCTGCTTGCTGATCGCCTTGCCTGTGAGGGACCGAGAGATTGCGCACGCGTTCTCGTACGAATCGGTGTCGAGGACGGCGCGCACCGGCGTGTGAAAGATCGACGAACGCGCCGGCCCGAGGAATGCTCTTGCCTCGGATTCGCTTACGCGGACGCCCTTCTCGGGCATCGACAACGGCATGTCCACACCCACGGCCGAACAGTCTTCCGTCGCGCGCAGAACCTCGTCCACGTCGGCGGCCACGGACCACTCGACGCGTCGCCCGTCGTACCGGGCGACCACCCACTCACCCTTGGCGCCGTCCACTCCGGCGACCGCGTTCCCCGCGCGCACATCCACCTGTCAGACTCTAGGCATGCGCGTATACCTGGGTGCCGACCATGCCGGACTCGAGTTCAAGAACCAGATCATCGAACACCTGACGAAGACCGGGCACGAGCCCGTCGATTGTGGTGCTTTCGAATACGACCCCGTCGACGACTACCCGGCGTTCTGCATCGACGCAGCCCGCCGCGTGGTGGCCGATCCCGGCAGCCGCGGCTTGGTGCTCGGTGGTTCCGGCAACGGCGAGCAGATCGCCGCGAACAAGGTTCCCGGCGCTCGCTGCGCGCTGGCGTGGAGCGTCGAGACGGCCACACTCGCCCGCGAGCACAACGACGCCCAGCTGATCGGCATCGGCGGACGCATGCACACGTTGCCGGAGGCCCTCGCGATCGTCGACGCGTTCCTCGGTACTCCGTTCTCCGGCGAGGAGCGTCACCAACGACGCATCGACATCCTGTCCGAGTACGAGCGCTCGGGTGACGCTCCCGACGTGCCCGGCGGCCAGAAGTTCGACGGTTCGTCGACGCCTGCGTAACTGTGCCGGAAGGGCATACCCTGCACCGCCTGGCGCGGTTGCACGGGCGACGGTTCGGCGGGGCACCGGTCGCGGTGAGCAGTCCTCAGGGACGGTTCACCTCCGGTGCCGCGCTCGTCGACGGACTCGTGCTCGAGAAGGCCGAGGCCTGGGGCAAGCATCTGCTGCACCACTACGAGTCCGATCTGATCGTGCACATCCACCTCGGCTTGTACGGCAAGTTCACCGAACATGCTGTGCCGCTTGCCGATCCGGTCGGTGCAGTCCGAATGCGGATGGTGGGCGACGAGTACGGAACCGACCTCCGTGGTCCGACGGCCTGCGAGATCTACACCGAGCAGCAGGTCGAGAACCTGAAAGCTCGACTCGGGCCCGACCCGATCAGGAAGGATGCCGATCCCGACAAGGCGTGGGCTCGAATTTCCAAGTCCCGCACCGCCATCGGCGGCTTGTTGATGGATCAGAAGGTCCTCGCAGGCGTCGGAAACGTCTACCGGGCCGAGATCCTGTTCCGTCACGAGATCAACCCGATGCGGCCGGGGAAGGACGTCGACCGGTCCGAATGGGACGCGCTCTGGATCGACCTCGTCGACTTGATGAAAATCGGTGTGCGACGCGGAAAGATCATCACGATCCGTCCCGAGGACGATCACGGGGAAGCGGGCTACGGACCGAAACGGCCCCGCACCTACGTGTATCGCAGGGCGGGGCGTCCGTGTCGAATCTGTGGAACCGAAATTCTGCATTCGGTTATGCAGGGGCGAAACTTGTTCTGGTGTCCGGTCTGTCAAGCCAACTAGCTGTAGTGCCGAGTCGCTGCGCAGACTCCGCTTCGTCAGAAGCCGCCGAAGTCGCCTCCACCGAAGTCGCCTCCACCGAAGTCCCCGCCGCCGAAATCACCACCGCCGTCACCGAAGTCGCCTCCGCCGTCGCCGTAGTCACCGCCGAAGTCTCCGCCGCCTTCGGACCCGTCGCCGGCTCCGCTCGCGAAATCCTGTTCGCCGTATCCGACTCCGGCCATGCCCGAGAACATCGCGGAGAAAAGGAACATCGAACCGACGCCCCAGGCGCCTGCGACGAGCGCGGGCTTCCACCAGGGCTCGGAGTACCAGCCCGCCGGTACCGGGCGACCCGCGACTTTGCCGCCGGGGTAGTAGTTCGGTGTCCGGTCGGACGGGTTCGGTGACGCCTCGACCTGCCTGCCTTCGAAGTCGACCTTGCGATCCTCGGTGACCTGGCCTGCGGAGCGCTGACCGTCGATGCCTTGAATTTCGGGTCCGGGGTCCATGCCCATCGCGAGCCGTGCCGCACGGATGTAGTACAGGCCTTCGAGTGCGGTCTGCTTCGCCAGACGAGCCTGTTCGACGGTCTTCGCCTGATCGATCTGAGATCCTGCGGCGATGTTGCGTTCCGACGCGTCGGCCAGAGCCTGCTTCGACGCGGTGTCGGTGCCGGTGAGGTTGTAGATCTGGCCGCCGAGACGTTCGATCGACTGTCGCGCATCCGCCTTCGCGTCTTCCAGCGTGCTCGCCGTCCGGGCTGCGGAGTTCTTCTGGCTGCGCATGACCAGATAGACGACTGCCGCGACGACGATGACGACGAGTAACAATGCTTCCACTGTGACCCCTTCCGGGGATTCTTCCGGGGGCGGACGATCACCGCGACCCCGTCGGACAAATCGGACACTATCGAGTTTACGCGGCGGATATCCTCGCTCCGGTGACGTGACAGTGCCAGGATCGCCGGTATGACACCTGATCAACAGTTGGATCTACTTGCCGCCGAATGCACCCGCATGGGGTCACTGTCCTTGGACGACGCGAGCGCACCGGTCCCGTCGATGCCGGATTGGACGGTCGAGAAACTGGTCAGGCATGTGACCTTCGTCCACCGGATGGCGCGCGCGGCACTGTCCGCGCCTGCGGCCGACGGCATGGCGAAAGTCGTTGCAGCAGTAGACAAACCAGAACGTGGTCCCGCGGTGCTCGACGACTACGCCGAGGCTGCCGCGGCGATGCTCGACGACTTCCGACGCGTCGACTTGCAGCAGCCGGTGGCGACGTGGGCAGGCGAGGGGACGGCCGATTACTGGATTCGTCGGCAGCTGCACGAGGTGACCGTCCACCGCTTCGACGCGCAGGACGCCGTGCACGCACGCGGGGGAGCGGAGCCCGACGCAGCCGACCCTGCCGGGGCCGCCGACGGCGTTGCGGAATGGGCCGAGGCGTTCCTGACGCGTGTGCCGTTGGAGCGTGTGCCGGACCTGCGCGGGCGCACGATTCATCTGCACACCGACGACGGAACGGACATGGAGCTGTTCGTCGACTTCACCGGGGACGCCGTTGCCGTCACTCGTGAGCATCGCAAAGGGGATGTGGCACTGCGTGGATCGGCGCAGGACCTGTTGCTGACGGTGTGGCGCCGCCGGCCGTTCGAGACTCTGGACGTCGTCGGCGACGAGGCGGTGGGGCGGGCGCTGTACGACGGCGTCCGAATCTAGGCCTGGCCCGGCATCGATGGCACGCCACAGCCGCTGGGCGGCATGGATGGTGCTTCGATGCCGGCAGGAGGGCAACGAAAAAGGCCCGGTCCGCAGGTGCGGACCGGGCCTTTCGATGAGCCGATGACGAGAATCGAACTCGCGTAGCCTGTTTGGAAGACAGGGGCTCTACCATTGAGCTACATCGGCGTGCGAGCAGTCGGTGGATCGGTGATCCCCGTTGCTTGCGATTCGAAACTCTACATAATGCGGCTTCGAGATTACAAACCGCCTGCATGTAGAGTCTGTCGAGACGGAAACGGTGGCCCTGTGTGGGGTACCGCCGACGTCTGCTGTTCAATGGTGCCTGTAGGTTGGACGGTGTTCGCACGAGGTTTCCGTTGTCGTGCGGGAAGCCGCAGCGTGCGGAGCAGTACGACGGGGTGTGGCGCAGCTTGGTAGCGCATCCGCTTTGGGAGCGGAGGGTCGCAGGTTCAATTCCTGTCACCCCGACAGAAGGCCGCGGGGTCCGAACGGATCCAGCGGCGTCCGCGTGAACGGTTCGCCGTCGACGGTGAGCCGGTCCGACAGCAGAGGCAAGACCACCAGAAGGAGCATGTCCCGTGAAGAGCACCGTCGAGCAGCTCAGCCCGACGCGAGTCCGTATCAACGTTGAGGTGCCCTTCGAGGAGCTCAAGCCTGATTTCGACCGCGCATACAAGGCACTCGCGCAGCAGATCCGTCTCCCCGGATTCCGCCCGGGCAAGGCTCCGGCGAAGCTCCTCGAAGCACGCGTCGGCCGTGGCGCCGTGCTCGAGCAGGTCGTCAACGACGCTCTCCCGGCTCGCTACTCGGAGGCCGTGACGGCCGAGGAGATCAAGGTCATCGGCCAGCCCGAGATCGAGATCACCAAGATCGAGGACGGCGAAGAACTCACGTTCACCGCCGAGGTCGACATCCGCCCCGAGATCACGCTTCCGGACTACTCGACCATCAGCGTCACCGTCGACCCGCTGGAGATCACCGACGAGGCCGTCGACGAGCAGCTGCAGTCGCTGCGTCAGCGCTTCGGCACCCTGACGGGCGTCGAGCGTGCGGTCCAGACCGGTGACTTCGTGTCGATCGACCTGTCGGCCACCGTCGACGGTGAGACCGTCGAAGAGGCGTCGGCCGAGGGCCTGTCCCACGAGGTCGGCTCGGGTCAGCTGATCGAGGGCCTCGACGACGCCATCGTCGGTGTCGCAGCCGGCGAGTCCAAGGACTTCACGTCGACCCTCGTCGCAGGCGATTACGCAGGCAAGGAAGCCGTCGTCACCGTCAAGGTCGTGTCGGTCAAGGAGCGCGAGCTCCCCGAGGCCGACGACGAGTTCGCTCAGCTCGCCAGCGAGTTCGACACGCTCGACGAGCTCCTCGCCGACCTGAAGACGCGCGTCGAGCGCGTGAAGAAGGTCGAGCAAGCCGGTCAGATCCGCGACAAGGTGCTCGAGACGCTGCTCGAGACCGTCGAGGTTCCGGTGCCCGAGGCCGTCGTCAAGGCCGAGGTCGACAACCAGGTCCACGAGGCCATCCACGGTCTGGACCACGACGAGGCCAAGCTCGCCGAGCTGCTCGAGTCGCAGGGATCGAGCCGTGAAGAGTTCGACGAGGACGTCAAGGAGACGGCCGAGAAGTCGGTCCGCACCCAGCTGCTGCTCGACGCCATCGCCGAAGCCGAGAAGACCGAGGTCGGCCAGGACGAGCTCACCGAGCGGATCATCTTCCAGGCGCAGCGCTACGGCATGTCGCCCGAGCAGTTCATCCAGCAGGTGCAGCAGGCCAACCAGCTGGGCGCAGTCTTCGCGGACGTGCGTCGCGGCAAGGCCCTCGCGTCGGTCGTCGACCGCGTCAAGGTGACCGACACCGCCGGTGCGGACATCGACACCTCCGAGCTCTTCGGAAGCCCCGCGGAAGCCGAAGAGCCTGCAACAGGCGATTCTTCCGAGGGTGAACAAGAGAAGTAACGCTGACAGCGAACGACGGCGGTTCCGGGACTCCGGGGCCGCCGTCTTTCGTTAGTGTCTGTATCAGGAACCAACGATCGTATGGAAAAGGCAGGTACCGTGACTGTTCAGAATCCGGCGGCTTCGCACCAGCAGAGTCCCGTCATGACTTCGGCCTCTTCCGGCCTGAATCTCAGTGACTCCGTGTACGAGCGTCTGCTTCGCGAGCGCATCATCTTCCTCGGTACTCAGGTCGACGATGACATCGCCAACAAGCTCTGCGCACAGATCCTTCTTCTGTCGGCCGAAGATCCCACCCGCGACATCTCGCTCTACATCAACTCTCCCGGTGGTTCGGTCACCGCGGGTATGGCCATCTTCGACACGATGGAATTCGCCGAATGCGACGTTGCCACCTACGGCATGGGACTCGCGGCCTCGATGGGCCAGTTCCTGTTGTCGGCAGGTACGAAGGGAAAGCGCTACGCCCTTCCGCACGCCCGCATCATGATGCACCAGCCGTCGGCGGGCATCGGTGGTAGCGCCAGTGACATCGCCATCATGGCGGAGCAGTTCGCTCACACGAAGCGGGAAATGGCCGAGCTGATCGCTCAGCACACCGGACAGACCGTCGAGCAGATCACCGCGGACTCCGATCGTGACCGCTGGTTCACCGCAGAAGCGGCCAAGGAGTACGGCTTCGTGGACCACGTCATCTCGCGCGCGCGGCAGGCAGGCGGCACCGGCTCCTGATCAGGAGCCGCTCGTCCCTCACGATCACTCACTTCATGGAGAAACGATGACAAACTTGTTCGACCCGAATCAGATGCCGTCCTCGCGGTACATCCTGCCGTCCTTCGTCGAGCACTCCAGCTACGGCGTCAAGGAGTCCAACCCGTACAACAAGCTGTTCGAGGAGCGCATCATCTTCCTCGGGGTCCAGGTCGACGACGCGTCGGCCAACGACATCATGGCGCAGCTGCTCGTGCTCGAGGGGCTCGACCCCGACCGCGACATCACGATGTACATCAACTCGCCGGGTGGATCGTTCACGTCGCTGATGGCGATCTACGACACCATGCAGTACGTCCGAGCAGACGTCGCGACGGTGTGCCTCGGTCAGGCGGCGTCGGCTGCGGCAGTTCTGCTGGCAGCGGGAACGCCGGGCAAGCGTGCCGCACTGCCCAACGCCCGCGTGCTGATTCACCAGCCCGCCAGTGGTGGAATCCAGGGTCAGGTCTCGGACCTCGAGATCCAGGCCGCCGAGATCGAGCGCATGCGTCGCTTGATGGAGACGACGCTCGGCCGCCACACCGGTAAGGATCCCGACGTCATCCGCAAGGACACCGATCGCGACAAGATCCTCACCGCCGAGCAGGCGAAGGAATACGGAATCATCGACACCGTGTTCGATTACCGCAAGTTGTCGGCACAGAAGTAGTACCGAACAGGTATCTTCGCGAAGACCGTTGCGGGTGCCGAGTGGACCGGAGCTCGTTCCACTCGGCACCGCACCCATCGCAGGCCGGGTCGACGTAACAGTCGGGGGCCTGCGATTCGATGGTCGGTATGGCAGTGAATGAGGTGGGGTCGTTCGAATCGAGTACTTCTCGGATTCGTCGGCGAATCACCGGAAACAACTCGCCCATGTTCGACGAACACGGGTACGGTCGCATCAGGGCTCGAAAGCTATGGCTCATCGTGTCATCGCTCGAACGCTGTGGATCGAGAAGTTGCACACGGCCGGCGCAGTACCCGGTAGGGGTGTTCGCCGGTCGAACGCGGACAAGGAAGTAGGAACCTCCGAATGGCACGCATCGGTGACGGTGGCGATCTGCTGAAATGCTCTTTCTGCGGTAAGAGCCAGAAGCAGGTGAAGAAGCTCATTGCGGGGCCGGGTGTGTACATCTGCGACGAGTGCATCGACCTGTGCAACGAGATCATCGAGGAGGAGCTCGCGGAATCGAGCGAGGTCAAGCTCGACGACCTGCCGAAGCCCTCCGAGATTCGGGATTTTCTCGAGAACTACGTGATCGGCCAGGACACCGCCAAGCGCACGCTGGCCGTGGCCGTCTACAACCACTACAAGCGCATCCAGGCCGGCGACAAGGCTCGTGACACGCGCGGCGAGAGCGTCGAACTGGCCAAGTCCAACATTCTGATGCTCGGCCCGACGGGCTGCGGCAAGACGTATCTGGCGCAGACGCTCGCCAAGATGCTCAACGTGCCGTTCGCGATCGCCGACGCCACCGCGCTCACCGAGGCGGGTTACGTCGGTGAGGACGTCGAGAACATCCTGTTGAAGCTGATCCAGGCTGCCGATTACGACGTCAAGCGCGCCGAGACCGGCATCATCTACATCGACGAGGTCGACAAGATCGCCCGCAAGAGCGAGAACCCGTCGATCACGCGTGATGTCTCCGGCGAGGGCGTGCAGCAGGCGCTGCTGAAGATCCTCGAAGGTACGCAGGCCAGCGTTCCGCCTCAGGGTGGACGCAAGCACCCGCACCAGGAGTTCATCCAGATCGACACGACCAACGTCCTCTTCATCGTGGCCGGAGCGTTCGCCGGCCTCGAGAAGATCGTGTCGGACCGCGTCGGAAAGCGCGGCCTCGGCTTCGGTGCCGAGGTCCGATCCAAGGCCGAGATCGACACGCAGGATCACTTCGCCGAGGTCATGCCCGAGGATCTGATCAAGTTCGGTCTGATTCCGGAGTTCATCGGCCGTCTGCCGGTGGTCGCGTCGGTCACCAATCTCGACAAGAACTCGTTGGTCACGATCCTGTCGGAGCCGAAGAACGCGCTCGTGAAGCAGTACAGCCGGTTGTTCGAGATGGACAACGTCGAGCTGGAGTTCACCAAGGATGCGTTGGAAGCGATCGCCGACCAGGCGATCCTCCGCGGCACCGGCGCTCGTGGCCTGCGGGCGATCCTCGAAGAGGTGCTCAACCCGGTGATGTTCGACATCCCGAGCCGTGACGATGTCGCGAAGGTCGTCGTCACGTCGGAGACCGTCAACGACAACGTCCTCCCGACGATCGTTCCGCGCAAGCCGGAGCGCGAGCGTCGCGACAAGTCGGCGTAGTCACCTACACCCCGAGACCCGGTCGTCCACGGACGGCCGGGTCTCGTCGTATGTTCAGCGTTCGATGCGGTCGGCGCGCGAGTAGATGTTCATGTTCTCGCCGCGGAGGAACCCCACGACGGTGAGTCCGGATTCCTCGGCCAGGTCGACGGCGAGCGACGAGGGCGCCGACACCGCAGCGAGCACGGGTATCCCGGCCATGACGGCCTTCTGTGCGAGTTCGAAGGATGCTCGTCCGCTGACCATCAGAACCGTTCCTCGAAGCGGCACTCGGCCTTCGCCGACCGCCCAGCCGACCACCTTGTCGACGGCGTTGTGCCTGCCGACGTCCTCGCGGACCACCAGCATCCGGCCGTCGCGGTCGAACAGCGCTGCAGCGTGCAATCCGCCCGTCGATTCGAACACCTTCTGGGCGTCACGCAGCGTCGTCGGCATGGTTGTCAGCACCGACGCCTTGACCCGCACGTCGTCGGACGCGGGGGAGTGAACCGATTTCAGCCGAACGGCATCCAGCGATGCCTTGCCACACACGCCGCACGACGACGTCGTGTAGAAGTTGCGTTCGACGCCCGGCTGGGGTGGTGCGACCCCGTCGGCGAGCGTGATGTCGAGAACGTTGTAGGTGTTCTGCCCCTCGTCGTCGACGCCGTCGCAGTACCGGGCTATCGCGATGTCGTCGCGGCTGCCGATGATGCCCTCGGTGAGCAGAAACCCGTGAGCGAGTTCGACATCGTGGCCCGGCGTGCGCATCGTGACGGCCAACGGGTTGCCGTCGACGCGGATCTCGAGGGGTTCTTCGACGACAAGCGTGTCGGGACGGCTGGTCTCGTGTATCCCGCGGATGCGTACTACTGGCCGTCGCGTCGTGATGCGTCCCATCGTTCGAGTATGCCGCTACGCGACCCGTGCGCGGATAGTTGGCCCAGGGTCCGACGATTCACGCACGGGTGCGAAGCGCCTCGACTAGCGACACCAACCTCGGATGATCGACGAGGTCGTCGACCCAGACGGCCTTCTTCTTGTCGTCGGCGAGAGGGACCTTCCAGTTCTCGTACTGGGTTTCGTCCGTTCCCGGTTGATTCTGAATGCGGTTCTCGCCGACGGCGTCCACGAGTGCGACACCGATCAGCACCGACGGACTGAGCCGGACGAGACGGTGCAACGCCTCGATTGTCTCCTGCTCGGACGCGTCGTCGGCGAGCAGTCCTCGATGTCGCGCGAGGTCGAGGACGGCCTCGCGAGCCGCGGTGTCCCGTGCGGTCTCCTCGTCGAGGTCGCGTTCGAGAAGCCCCAGCCGTGATCTGAGCGCGATGTGTTCGCCGCGCAGGTATCCGGCCGTCGGCGGCAGGTCGTGGGTGGTGACCGACGTCAAGCACAGGCGTCGGTAATCCTCCGGCGGAATGGGCGTTCCTTCGTCGTTCTCGAACCACAGGATCGACGTGCCGAACAGACCGCGGCCACCGAGGTACTCCTGCACCAGCGGTTCGAAGACCCCGAGATCCTCACCCACCACGACGGCACCGGCACGTTCCGCTTCCAGGATCAGGATCCCGATGAGTGCCTCGTGGTCGTAGGTGACGTACGCGCCGTCGGCAGCCGACGTCGCCCCCTCGGGAATCCACCACAGGCGGAACAGACCGAGAATGTGGTCGACGCGAACGCCTCCTGCATGCCGGAGCACGGTGCGCAGCATGTCTCGATACGGCGCATATCCGAGTTCGCGCAACCGATCCGGGTTCCACGGAGGCTGATTCCAGTTCTGGCCCTGCTGATTGAAGTTGTCCGGCGGCGCTCCCACGGTGACCCCGGACGTCAAGGCGTCACCGAGCGTCCAGGCGTCGGCTCCGTGTCGATGCACGCCGACGGCCAAGTCGTGGACGACGCCGATATCCATGCCCGAGTCGAGCGCGGCGCGCTGCGCGCGGCTCAGCTGTTCGTCGCAAATCCATTGCAGCCACATGTGAAAGTGGATCCGGTCGGCCAGTTTCGTGCGCTGGGCCGTCGCGTGATCGGTCCGCGGGTGGGCTGCACTGTCACGCCAGACTTTGCTGTTCGGACCGTGTTTCTCCGCGAGGGCACACCAGAGCGCGAAGTCTTCGAGTCCGGACCCCTCGCGCTCGCAGAACGACTCGAATGCCGCCTGACGTGACGCCGACCGCTCGACACGATGAACACGTTCGAGCGCACCGAGTTTCGCTCGGAACGACGGGTCGCGGTCGATGCGTCGAATTCGCTTGTTCGCCTTGGTGAATTCCGACGCCGACCTCCGGACCTTGGCGTACTTCTCGGGCGACAGATACGCGGTCTCCTCGATGTCCTCGACCCTGATGTACATGGGGTCGAAGAACCGTCGCGTGGACGGCAGGTACGGCGACGCCTCGACGGGCGGATTCGGACGCCCCGCATGCAGTGGGTTGACGAGGAGGTAATCGAACCCGTGGATTCGCCCCGCGATCGAAGCGGTGTCGGCCAGGTCGGCATAGTCGCCGACTCCCCACGAGCGGTTCGATCGCAGCGAATACAGCTGCGCGAGAAGGCCGTACCGCTGACGGTCGGTGATCGCGTCGTTCGCCGTGGAGCGCTCGGGTGTCACGGCGAGCGGACACTGCGACGTCGTCACCTCGCCGTTTCCCGGGTCGCTCGCAGCCGTGACCGTGTGCCAACCGGCTGGGATGTCTGCGGGGATCTCGAACGTGGCCCGGCCGACGAGTGTGCCGTCGACCTCACGTGGGTCGACCCATACTCCGAGTTGTTCGAGCTCGACACGGACCCCCGTCTCGGTGACGAGGTGCACCGACAGCGGATCCCCGTGCGGCACATGAACTTCGACGCGAGCCGTCGTTCCCGCGATCGTGACGAGAACGGGTGGCAACATGCGACGCCACGGTGCGGTGTCGAGATCGTCCAGCGAGCGCGCGACGTCGTCCTCGTCGGTCGCCGCGATGCCCCTGGCCTCGAGGATCGCGCGGAGTGTCGCGTCGGATACCGAATGTTCGACGTCGTCCCATCCTCGGTAGGACGCTCCGATGCCGCATCGCCCCGCCAGTTCCCGCAATCGCTCCGTGTAGTCCACCTCTCGATCGTGCCAGTACGGGAGCCCGCCGTCACCTCGTACGGCCGCGTGCCGTCCGGTCGACAAGAGTTTCGTTATCGAATCGGGTTCGTCCGCCCCTGGGGGCAGGACTACTCTGGGGCACCAGCGTCCGCGTACCTGCCCCGGGTCACGGTCGCGGATGTCCCCGTCCACGCCTCCCCCCGGTTGGGACGGGGACGTTTTGCGCCTGTTCGCCCGCTTCTGCCGTCGTCGCGCGAGCGGACCGCAGAGCCGCGCGGGATTGAACTGCGAATGCCTGGGTATCCTTGGTCCGGTCGAAATGGAGTTCGACCTCGGTCTGAGTACATGCGAAACAACTGATAGGGAGCGCGGATGACTGGCGTCGGCAAGATCGAAGAGCTGGAACGAGATTCCGGCGCACCGGTCGAATTGCGGGTGATCGCCGACGCCGCGCAGCTTCCCGTCGTTCGTGCCGTTGCCGAAACCCTTGCGGTTCTGTCGGACTTCACGCTCGACGACATCGCCGACATCAAGCTGGTCGTCGACGAGGTCTGCTCGGAACTGATCGCCGGTGCGGTGCCCGGGGCAGAGCTGTCGTGTTCGTTCGTCGTCGGTGACAGCGGCATCCGTATCGCCACGACGTCGACCGTGCAGACCGGCAAGCTACCGAAGCAGGACAGCTTCGGCTGGCACGTCCTGCAGACTCTGACGGATTCCATCGCGCTGACCGTCGACGATGTCGACGGAGGACACGTCGTCGCCGTCGACGTGATCAAGCGGAGGAGCACCATCTAGTGCCTGCGCCGTACGAGAAGTCCGGTCGGCGTCAGTCGGACGACTACAAAGAAGTCGTGCCCCTCATCCAGGAGATGCAGGCGCTCGACAAGGATTCACCGCAGCGACAGGTGCTGCGGGATCGCATCATTACCCGGTGTCTACCTCTGGCCGAACACATCGCCCGTCGATTCGGCGGACGCGGGGAGGCGCACGAGGATCTTCTGCAGGTCGCACGGCTCGGCTTGGTCAACGCCGTCGATCGATTCGACATCGAACGCGGTTCGGACTTCGTGTCGTTCGCCGTCCCGACGATCATGGGCGAGGCTCGTCGCTATTTTCGCGACGCGGGATGGTCGGTGCGTGTTCCGCGCCGCATGAAAGAGCTGAACTCGATGATTTCCGGCGCGGTGGGAACGCTCTCCCAGAAACTGGGACGTGCCCCGACGGCGAGTGAAATCGCGGCCGAGCTGGGCATCGACGTCAAGGAGGCCTCGCAGGCTCTGTTGGCGCGCAGTGCGTACCAGACGGTCTCGGTGGATTCGGTCGTCAGCGACGATCGGCTTCCGCTGATGGACACGCTCGGCGAGGATGATCCCGAGCTGGAGAAGATGGAAAGTTACCTCACCGTCCGACCGGCACTCGAGAAGCTTCCCGAGCGTGAGCGTCAGATCGTGATCCTCCGGTTCTTCGGGTCCATGACGCAGACGCAGATCGCCGAGCGCATGGGTATCTCGCAGATGCACGTGTCCCGCATCCTGGCTCGGACGTTGACTCAGTTGCGTGAGGAGCTCGGTCCCAGCTGAGCGGCGGCTCCTGAAGGCGCCGGCTGTCACAGGCTCGTCGTAGGATCGGTTCGGCCGTAATCCAGTTCGACCCTTCAGGAGCGCGTACCAGTGTCAGACGGCATCTTCGACGATCTCGCCCAGTACGTGGCTGCGCCGCGCGTGACCGACTTGGCGGTGACGGAGGACGGATCGCGCGTCGTCGTCGCAGTGTCCCAACTCGACTCTGCGGCAGCGTGTTACGTCGGTGCGCTGTGGGACGTCGACCCGTCCGGGCAGTCCGAGGCGCGCCGGTTGACGTTCGGCGAGGCAGGCGAGAGCGGCCCGGTATTCGGCGAGTCGGGCGATCTCTTCTTCCTGCGTCACGCGTCCAAGGACGAGAAGTCCTCGGCGATCTGGTCCCTGCCCGCACGCGGTGGTGAGGCACAGGTCGTCGCCGAGCGCGGCGCAGGCTTCTCCGGGTTGCGTCTGGCGGCCGGACGGATCGTGGCGTCGTCGAACGTGCTTCCGTCGGCGACCACCGACGACGAGGACGAGCGTCTACGCACTCTGCGCAAGGACGGCAAAGTCGACGCGATCCTGCATTCGGGCTATCCCGTGCGGTACTGGGACCACGATCTCGGCCCGGCCACCCCGCATCTGTTCGCCGGCCCGGTGGAGGGCGAGATGCGCCGCATCACCGCGAACGCCGGTCACGCTCTGCAGGAGGCGTCGTACGACGTCAGTCCCGACGGCACCTTCGTGGTGACGACGTGGACGGTGCCCGGCGCGCTCGCGGTGGCACGCACCGTCCTCGTCCGGATCGACGTGGCGTCGGGGGAGCGCACCGTCCTCGTCGACGACGCGGACGCCGATGTCGGCTCGCCCGCGATCTCCCCGGACGGGTCGAGTGTCGTGTTCGTGCGCGAGACGGTGACGACTCCCGAGGAAGCACCGCGAACGACGCTGCAGCAGTACGACTTCGACGGCGGAGTGATCTCGGATCTCGCGCCCGGGTGGGATCGGTGGCCGCGAGATCCGGTGTGGCTGCGCGACGGTAGCGGTGTACTCGTCGTCGCCGACGACGACGGCCGAGCCCCGATCTTCGTGGTCCGGGACGGATCGGTGACCAGGCTGACCGACACCGACTCCGCATACACGCACGTGCAGACGACCACCGGCGGGTCGGTGTTCGCGCTCGAGGCGTCGTACACGCAGCCGCCGCATCCCGTCCGGATAACTCTGTCGACCGGGGAGCTACGGCCTTTGCAGGCGGTGTCGCTGCCCGACGTGCCCGGCACGCTGACCGAGATCGAGACGCGTACGGAGGACGGCACACGGGTGCGTGCGTGGCTGGCGCTGCCGCCCGACGCGTCGGACCGTGCGAAGGCGCCGCTGCTGCTCTGGATCCACGGTGGACCGCTCGGATCGTGGAACACCTGGTCGTGGCGCTGGAACCCGTGGCTGCTGGTCGCCAAGGGATACGCCGTGCTGCTACCCGACCCGGCGCTCTCGACGGGCTACGGTCAGGACTTCGTCCAGCGAGGGTGGGGACGCTGGGGCCGCGAACCGTTCACCGACCTGATGGCCGTCACCGACGCCGCTGTCGCGCGCTCGGACATCGACGAGACTCGCACAGCCGCGATGGGCGGCTCGTTCGGCGGTTACATGGCCAACTGGATCGCGGGCCACACCGATCGTTTCGACGGCATCGTCACGCATGCGAGCTTGTGGGCGCTCGATCAGTTCGGACCGACCACCGACGTCGCGTACTACTGGCAGCGCGAGATGTCGCCGGAGATGGCGGTGGAGAACTCGCCGCATCTGTACGTCGCGGACATCTCGACTCCGATGTTGGTCATCCACGGTGACAAGGACTATCGCGTACCGATCGGCGAGGGGTTGCGGCTCTGGTACGAGCTGCTCAGCGAATCGGGACTGCCTGCCGACGACGAGGGCAGGACGGACCACCGGTTGCTGTACTTCCCGTCGGAGAATCACTGGGTGCTCGCACCCCAGCACGCCACGATCTGGTACCAGGTGGTCTTCTCGTTCCTCGCCGAGCATGTGCTGGGAGAGACGGTGGCGTTGCCCGAATCGTTGGGATGAAGGGCGAGCGGGAGGCGCTCGGCGCGACTACTAGAATCGTCGGGTGACCAGTTCAGCATCAGAGCGCCCCGAGTCTCCCGCCGACAACCTGCCCAAGAGCTGGGATCCCAGCGCGGTAGAGGCGGATCTGTACCAGGGCTGGGTGGATGCCGGCTACTTCGCGGCCGACCCGACCAGTGGGAAGCCGCCGTACTCGATCGTGCTGCCGCCGCCCAATGTCACCGGCAGCCTGCACATGGGCCACGCGCTGGACCACACACTGATGGACGCGCTGAGCCGTCGCAAGCGAATGCTGGGCTTCGAGGTGCTGTGGCTGCCGGGCATGGACCACGCGGGCATCGCGACGCAGACCGTCGTCGAGAAGCAACTGGCCGCCGACGGCAAGACCAAGGAAGACTTCGGCCGCGAACTCTTCGTCGACAAGGTGTGGGACTGGAAGCGTGAGTCCGGCGGCACCATCGGCGGGCAGATGCGCCGAATCGGCGACGGCGTCGACTGGAGTCGCGAACGCTTCACGATGGACGACGGGTTGTCGCGCGCGGTCCAGACGATCTTCAAGCGCATGTACGACGACGGTCTCATCTACCGCGCCGAGCGTCTCGTCAACTGGTCTCCAGTGCTGCAGACGGCGATCTCCGATATCGAGGTCAAGTTCGAGGACGTCGAAGGCGAGCTGGTCTCGCTGCGGTACGGCTCGCTGAACGACGACGAGCCCCACGTGATCGTCGCGACCACCCGTGTCGAGACGATGCTGGGTGACACCGCCGTCGCCGTCCATCCGGACGACGAGCGCTACCAGCACCTCATCGGCACCACGCTCGAGCACCCGTTCACCGGTCGGCAGATCCCGATCATCGCCGACGACTACGTCGATCCCGAATTCGGTACCGGCGCAGTCAAGATCACGCCTGCGCACGACCCCAACGACTTCGAGATGGGTCTGCGACACGACCTGCCGATGCCGACCATCATGGACAAGGCGGGCCGAATCGCCGACACCGGAACGGAATTCGACGGTCTCGACCGCTTCGAGGCTCGTGTCAAGGTTCGCGAGGCGCTCGCCGCGCAGGGACGCGTCGTCGCGGAGAAGCGGCCGTATCTGCACAGCGTCGGTCACTCCGAACGCAGTGGCGAATCGATCGAACCGCGGCTGTCGCTGCAGTGGTGGGTCAAGGTCGACGGACTGGCCAAGGCTGCCGGTGACGCAGTGCGCAACGGGGACACCGTGATTCACCCGGCAAGCCAGGAGCCTCGCTGGTTCGCGTGGATCGACAACATGCACGACTGGTGCATCTCGCGCCAGCTGTGGTGGGGTCACCGCATCCCGATCTGGTACGGCCCGAACGGTGAGACCGTCTGCCTCGGCCCCGACGAGACGGCCCCCGAGGGGTGGGAGCAGGATCCCGACGTTCTCGACACCTGGTTCTCGTCCGGCCTGTGGCCGTTCTCGACGATGGGCTGGCCCGATGCGACCGACGACCTCGCGACGTTCTACCCGACGTCGGTGCTGGTCACCGGCTACGACATCCTGTTCTTCTGGGTCGCGCGCATGATGATGTTCGGCACCTACGTGTCGCAGGACGCGTCGGTGACCGCAGGTCCGAACGGCGGCACGGTGCCGTTCCAGGACATCTTCCTGCACGGCCTCGTGCGAGATCAGTTCGGCAAGAAGATGTCCAAGTCCCGTGGCAACGGTATCGATCCGCTCGACTGGGTCGATCGCTTCGGCGCAGACGCGCTGCGGTTCACCCTCGCTCGCGGCGCCAATCCCGGCGCGGACCTGTCGGTCGGCGAGGATCACGCGCAGTCCTCGCGCAACTTCGCGAACAAACTGTTCAACGCGACCAAGTTCGCATTGATGAACGGTGCTGCGCCCGCGGCACTTCCGGACCGCTCCGAGCTCACCGATGCCGACCGCTGGATCCTCGACCGGCTCGAACAGGTTCGTGCCGAGGTCGACGCAGCGTTCGAGCGCTACGAGTTCAGCAAGGCGTGCGAGGCGCTCTATCACTTCGCGTGGGACGAGGTCTGCGACTGGTACCTCGAGATCGCCAAGGTCCAGTTCGGCGACGACAGCCACGGCGAACACACCCGCGCAGTGCTCGGCAACGTCCTCGACGCGCTGCTGCGTCTGCTGCACCCGGTGATCCCGTTCGTCACGGAGACGCTGTGGAAGGTGCTGACCGGCGGCGAGTCCGTCGTCGTCGCGTCGTGGCCGGAGGCCACCGGCGTCGCCGTGGACGAGATTGCGGCACAGCGCATCTCGGACATGCAGAAGCTCATCACCGAAGTGCGACGGTTCCGCAGCGACCAGGGGTTGAAGCCGTCGCAGAAGGTTGCCGCGAAACTCGTCGGCATCGACGAGGCTGACCTGATCGATCAGGTGGCGGCCACCCGTGCACAAGCGAAACTCACCGAGCCGGACGCGGAGTTCACCGCCACGGCATCGGTCGAGGTGCGCCTGTCGAAGGCGACGGTCGTCGTCGAACTCGACACGTCGGGCACCGTCGACCTCGTCGCCGAGCGTGCTCGGTTGGTCAAGGATCTGGCGGCCGCGGAGAAGGAACTGGCCCAGACGACGGCCAAACTCGGAAACGAGGCCTTCCTGGCCAAGGCGCCCGACGCCGTCGTCGACAAGATTCGTACGCGTCAGCAGATCGCCACCGAGGAGATCGCACGAATCAACACCCGCCTCGAAGCGATGGGAAGCTAAGTGAGCGAATCCGGCTCGCCGCGAGACGATTCCAGGCGAGGGGAGCCCAGCCCGGTCGACATGGCCGAGCTGGCCCTCGTGGAGGCCGAGCTCGACAAGCGGTGGCCCGAGACGAAGATCGAGCCCAGCACCGCTCGCATCGCGGCGTTGATGGATCTTCTCGGCTCGCCGCAGAAGGCGTACCCGTCGATCCACGTCGCCGGAACCAACGGCAAGACGTCGGTGACTCGCATGATCGACGCGTTGCTGACGCACTTTCACCGTCGCACCGGCCGGACCACGAGCCCGCACCTGCAGCTCGCGACGGAGCGGATCAGCATCGACGGCAAGCCGATCTCGCCGCGGCTGTACGTCGACACGTACAACGAGATCGCGCCGTTCGTCGAGATGATCGACACCCAGTCCCAGGCTGCGGGCGGGCCACGGATGAGCAAGTTCGAGGTGACGACGGCCATGGCGTTCGCGGCGTTCGCCGAAGCCCCCGTCGAGGTCGGTGTGATCGAGGTCGGACTCGGAGGTCGGTGGGACGCGACCAACGTCGTCGACGGAGAGATCGCCGTCATCACGCCCATCGATATCGATCACGTCGAATTTCTGGGCAGCGATCTCGCCGGAATCGCGCGAGAGAAGGCCGGGATCATCAAGAAGGCTCCCGAGCGGCTGGTACCACGCGACACCGTCGCGGTCATCGCCGAGCAGAAGCCGGAGGTGGCCGACGTGCTGTTACGTGCTGCCGTCGAGGCCGACGCGGCTGTGGCGAGGGCAGGGAGCGAGTTCCGTGTGCTCGGCCGACGTATCGCGATCGGCGGTCAGCAGCTCGAACTGCAGGGGCTCGGCGGGGTCTACACCGACGTATTCCTCCCGCTGCACGGCGAGCATCAGGCGCACAACGCGTCGCTCGCGCTCGCCGCGGTCGAGGCGTTCTTCGGGGCCGGTGCGGATCGTCAACTCGACGAGGACATCGTCCGCGCTGCGTTCGCGTCGATCGTCAATCCCGGCCGGCTGGAACGAGTCAGGAACGCGCCGACGGTCTTTCTCGACGCCGCACACAACCCGCACGGGGCACGCGCCCTCGTGCAGGCGCTGTCCGCGGAATTCGACTTCCGCAAGTTGGTCGGCGTCGTCAGCGTGATGGGGGACAAGGACGTCGAGCAGATGCTGACGGTGCTCGAGCCCGTCTTCGACGAGATCGTCGTGACCCACAACGGATCCCCGCGGGCGATGGACGTCGACGACCTCGCGAACATCGCCGTCGCGAAATTCGGTGACGAGCGCGTCGTCGTCGCGCCCACGCTGCCCGACGCGTTGGAGACCGCGATCGGTCTCGCCGAGGAGGTGGCCGACCCGGGTGAATCCGTGTCCGGTGCCGGTGTGGTGGTGACCGGCTCGGTCGTGACCGCGGGGGCGGCCAGGACATTGTTCGGAAAGGAACCGATATGAGCGACGGCACGGAACCTGCACAGTTCAAGCCGCCGGCGAACGACCCGTGGAAGGGATTCCGCGGTGTGTGCTCGGGCACGCTGATCCTCGAAGCCATCGTCGTGCTGCTGGCGCTGCCCGTCGTCGCGACGGTCGGCGGCGGGCTGAGCTGGTTCTCGACGACGTACATAGTCGGGGTCGCGATTCTGTTGATGCTTGCGCCAGGAGTGCAGGGGCGTCCGCAGGCGATGCAGATCAACCTGATCCTTCAGGCGCTCGTCCTGGCCGGGGTGTTCATCCACCTGTCGATCGGCATCGTCGGTGTCGTCTTCGGTGCGGTCTGGGCTTACCTGATCTACCTCCGCCGCGACATCACCCGTCGGATCGAACGCGGCATGCTCTACGGACAGAGGGACTGACCGAATCGGCCACGCTTTCGTCCACTACTGTCGTCAGTCGTGACCGAACGCACCCTTGTACTGATCAAGCCCGACGGAGTCGCCCGCCGCTACGTAGGGGAAATTCTCGGCCGCGTGGAGAAGAAGGGACTGAGCATCGCAGCACTCGAGCTCAAGCCTGTGACGCTCGAGCTGGCCAGTGCCCACTATGCCGAGCACGAGGGCAAGCCGTTCTTCCCGGCGCTCCTCGACTTCATCACATCCGGACCGGTCGTCGCGGCTGTGCTCGAAGGTCCGCGGGCCATCGCTGCGTTCCGCCAGATCGCAGGCGGTACCGATCCGGTCGAGAAGGCGGTTCCCGGAACCATTCGTGGCGACCTCGCTCTCGACGGCCAGCAGAATCTCGTGCACGGATCCGACTCGGTGGAGTCGGCCGAACGCGAGATCGCGCTGTGGTTCCCCGAGCTTCCCTGACCGAGTCGCACCGACGATCGAGTCGTCGTACCAGCGCGCCCGCCACGCCGCCGATCCAGTGATCGGAGCGGCGTGGCGGGTTCACTTCGTTCGGTATGGGATACTCGTGATGGTTGCTTTCACAACACAGGCTTCACGAAGACACATCTACACCGCACCAACACGCTTTACGCTCGACCCAGGGCGGCACGGCAGTGGACGACACTGCAGTGGCGCTCGCGTGGTAGCAACCGGATGACACCTGGGGTTCGATGCCCGTCATCGCTGCGCGACGCGTGAATTCTTCTCACGCCGACCGCATGCTTGATGATCCGGCGCTCGGGCTCGCAGGCGCCAGAGCCAACCAGCCAGGCCCCGCGCCCGGCGCACCGGTCACCGACGGTGACAGCGCACCAGACGCGGAGCGAGACCGAACAACCGACGCCACGCCCGGCGTCGGTACACATGGATTGCCCCCGCGTGGCCGCGTCACACCCACCAGTAACGCAGGTGGACGCGCCCGGGGGCCCGAGGAGATTACGTGGCCGATCAAGCCCCGCCCGAAGATGTACAGAACTCGAACTCGGGAAGTTCAGCAGGTGACGCGTCGTCGTCGGCCGGCGAAACCCCGACCTTCCCGGATCGGCTGCGCGTTCACGCTCTGGCCAAGATCATCGGCGTCACCAGCAAGCAGGTGCTCGCGAAGCTGGGCGAACTCGGTATCGAGGCCCGTAGCGCGCAGTCGAGTCTCGGCCGCGATGCAGCGACGACGGTGCACACCGCGTTCACGGCACCGGAAGTTGCACCTGTGGAGCAGGCTGCCGCAGAACCCATCGCAGCGGAACCCAGCGTCACCGAACCGCTGACCGGTGAACCCGCCCCCGTCGAGGTGGAACCGGTCGTCGAGGAGCCGCAGCTCGGCACCGAGCCTGCAACCACCGAGCCCGCTACCGACGAGCCCGCTACCGACGAGCCTGCAACCACCGAGCCCGCAGCCGACGAGCCTGCGGCCGAGGAGTCTGCGGGCGACGTCTTCGGTGCCGCGACGCGGCCCGAGGTTGCGCCCGCGTCACGTCCGCAGTTCTCGACCCCGCTGTTCCTGCAGCCCGAGGCGCCCGTCGAGGCGCCGCCGAAGCGCCGTCGCAGCCGTAAGGCGGCCGGACCCGCCGAGGACTCGACGTCGACGCCGGAGACCGACATCCCCGAGACCGCCGAGGCGACGACCCGGGTCGAGGACCCCTCTGTTCCCGCCGAGGCCGACGCTGCAGCCGACACGGACACCGAGTCTTCTCGAACCGACACCGACACCGACCGCAGCGAGGACGACGACGAGCAGTCGCAGCCGCGTCGCAGGCGGCGCGGACGTCGCGGTCGCGGCCGTGGCCGCGGGGAACAGTCCGACAGCACGGGTGACGAGTCGGATTCGCAATCCGACGACGAGTCGGGGTCCGGCACCGACAGCAGCGCGGAAGACAAGTCCGCCGACGATCGGTCGGACGTCGACGAGGCCGCGTCGGACGAGACCGAGGGCGAGGACAAGCAGGCAGGAGAGCGTCGCACGCGTCGTCGTCGCTCGCGTTCGGGAGACAAGAGCGAGACGTCCGAGCAGGACGAGTCGACCGAGTCCGACGACACGGACGAGGAGTCGGACTCCGCGGAGGAGTCGTCGGAGCACGACGAGGACGAGTCCTCGGACGGATCGAGCCGTCGCCGTCGCCGGCGGCGTCGTCGCCGCAGTTCCGGGGAGTCGTCCGAGCCGACGTCGGCCGACGACGATCCGCCGAACACCGTCGTGCACGAGCGTGAGCCGCGCAACAAGTCGCGCAGCAAGGACGAAGTCCAGGGCATCACCGGGTCGACGCGTCTCGAAGCCAAGCGTCAGCGTCGTCGCGACGGTCGCGACGCGGGTCGCCGCAGGCCGCCGATCCTGACGGAGTCGGAGTTCCTCGCTCGTCGTGAGTCGGTCGACCGCGTCATGGTCGTTCGGGAGAAGGCGTTCCCCGACCACGGCGTCACCACCCAGGTCGCGGTGCTCGAGGACGGCGTCCTCGTGGAGCACTTCGTGACCAGCAGCGCGTCGGCCTCGATGGTCGGCAACGTCTACCTGGGCCGCGTTCAGAACGTGCTTCCGAGCATGGAGGCCGCGTTCATCGACATCGGCCGTGGCCGCAACGGTGTTCTGTACGCCGGTGAGGTCAACTGGGATGCAGCAGGTCTCGGTGGCAATTCGCGCAAGATCGAACAGGCGCTGAAGCCGGGCGATCAGGTGCTCGTCCAGGTCAGCAAGGACCCGGTCGGACACAAGGGTGCGCGTCTGACGACGCAGTTGTCGTTGGCCGGCCGCTACCTGGTGTACGTGCCGGGTGGCAGTTCCACCGGAATCAGCCGCAAGCTGCCCGACACCGAGCGCAAGCGTCTCAAGGAGATTCTCCGCGAGATCGTGCCGCCCGAGGCAGGCGTCATCATCCGTACTGCCGCCGAGGGCGTCAGCGAAGAAGAACTGGCACGCGACGTGACGCGTCTACAGGCCCAGTGGACCAGCATCGAAGAGGCGTCTAAGAAGGCCGAGTCGAGCAAGGGGACGCAGCCGCAGACTCTCTACGAAGAGCCCGATCTGCTCGTCAAGGTCATCCGTGACCTGTTCAACGAGGATTTCGTCAAGCTCGTCATCGAGGGTGACAAGGCGTGGCAGACGACGTCGTCGTACATCGAGACCGTGGCCGCCGACATGTTGCCGAAGCTTCAGCGGCACGTCGCCGAACCCGGTCAGCCGGACGTGTTCGAGGCACACCGCATCGACGAACAGCTTGCCAAGGCACTCGATCGCAAGGTGTGGCTGCCGTCGGGCGGAACGCTCGTCATCGACCGCACCGAGGCGATGACCGTCGTCGACGTCAACACCGGCAAGTTCACCGGTGCCGGGGGCAACCTCGAAGAGACGGTGACCAGGAACAACCTGGAGGCTGCCGAAGAGGTCGTCCGCCAGATGCGTCTGCGCGACATCGGCGGCATGATCGTCGTCGACTTCATCGACATGGTTCTCGAATCGAACCGTGATCTCGTGCTCCGGCGTCTCACCGAGGCACTCGGACGCGACCGGACACGGCATCAGGTGTCCGAGGTGACGTCGCTCGGCCTCGTTCAGATGACGCGCAAGAAGCTCGGAACGGGCCTGGTCGAGGCATTCTCGACGACGTGTGAGCACTGCCAGGGACGCGGCATCGTCGTGCACCCGTTCCCGGTCGAGGCCAAGGCCACCGAGAACGACTCGCGTTCCAACTCGTCGCGCGGCGAAGGCGGATCCGGCCGTAAGCGTCGTGGTCGGGACAAGTCCGACAACAACCAGGCGCAGAACACGCCGGAGCAACCCCAGCACGAGCACACCGTCGACCCGTCGGTGAAGCGTGCGCACCCGGTCGCGTTGGCCATGGCCGCGCATCACGACGAGGTCGTCGCCGACGTGACGCCTGCCGACGTGGTCGACAAGGCGCAGGACGCGTCGGACGCCGCGCCCGAGATCATCGACGCGACCGATGTCGCTGCGGTGCAGGGAAAATCGGTCGAGACGACTCCCGCCGAGGTCGAGGTCACGGAAAAGTCCGAGGTAGCCGAGCAGCCCGAGATCACGGAGACGAGCGACGGCGTCGCGGAGACCGGATCGGACGGACAGGCAGCAGCCGAGGAGTCGGCCGTCGCACAGCCCGTGGTCGAGGAACCTGTCGAAGAACAGGCGATCGTCACGCCGCGCCGGGCCAGGAGAGTGGCCCGTAAGGCGGCTGCGCCGACGACAGAGGCACCCGACGCCGGAACCGTGTTCGTGATTCCCGCCACGCAGTCCCCGACGGACCTGGCGGCTCCCGAACCGGTGCACACGACATCGGGTCCGAGCACGGCGTCGAACTCGGATTCGGCTGCCGACCTGCCCGTACGGAAGCCTCGCCGACGAGCAGCAGCTCGCCCGGCAGGCCCGCCGGCCGACGAATAACGATGAGCCGTCGAGGTCGGCGGATGGGCGGTTTGACCATGACTGCCCATCTGCCGTAACCTTGATAAGTCGCTCCTGGTGACACTGTTCTGCTGTGCCTTGATCCCGGTTCTTTCGGAACGGGAATGGCCTGTGCGGGTAACCCAGGAAGCAGAAAAAACAAGCAAGACCCAGACCAGTCGTGTTGCCCTGCGGTAGCGCGAGCAAGTTCGAAGAAGCAAGGGGTAGCCCTCCGATGGCAACGTATGCGATCGTCAAGACCGGCGGAAAGCAGTACAAGGTCGCTGTTGGTGACCTCGTCAAGGTCGAGAAGATCGAGGGAGCGCCCGGCACTGCTGTCTCGCTTGCTCCGGTCCTCGTCGTCGACGGATCCGACCTGACCACCGACGCCGACAAGCTGGCCGAGATCTCGGTCACCGGTGAGGTCGTCGAGCACACCAAGGGCCCGAAGATCCGCATCCACAAGTTCAAGAACAAGACCGGTTACCACAAGCGTCAGGGACACAGGCAGAAGCTGACCGTCCTCAAGGTCACCGGCATCAAGTAGCCAGTTCTTCCGCGCTGGCATACTTGACAGTCGGCGTTCTTCACGAGCACATCACCCGAGGAGGGTATGCAACATGGCACATAAGAAGGGTGCATCCAGCTCCCGTAACGGTCGCGATTCGAATGCTCAGCGCCTCGGCGTCAAGCGTTTCGGCGGCCAGACGGTCAGCGCAGGCGAGATCCTGGTTCGTCAGCGCGGCACACACTTCCACCCCGGCGTCAACGTCGGCCGTGGCGGCGACGACACGCTGTTCGCTCTGGCTGCAGGCTCGGTCGAGTTCGGCGCCAAGCGTGGACGCAAGACCGTGAACATCGTTCCGGTTGCAGTCGAGGCCTGAGTCTCCGCTGCATCATCTGCGTCGGTAGCGCCCCTCGGGGCCGATCCGACGCGCCCAGCACTTCGATAAGGGCGGACCAGGGTCGAAAGAACCCGGTCCGCCCTTATCGTGTTTGTGGGCATCGAAAATTTCGGCCGACGAGGCCGGGGAAGGATCGAGGGCAGTCATGTCGCGATTCATCGACCGCGTGGTGCTCCACGTCACCGCCGGCAAAGGCGGCAACGGCTGTGCGTCCGTCCACCGTGAGAAGTTCAAGCCGCTCGGCGGCCCCGACGGCGGCAACGGCGGACGCGGCGGCAACGTCGTGTTCGTGGTCGATCGCGGTGTGCACACGCTGCTCGACTTCCATTTCCATTCGCATGCCAAAGCCACCAACGGAACCCAGGGCATGGGTGCCAACCGGCAGGGTTCCGACGGCGAAGACCTGATTCTGAAGGTGCCGGACGGCACCGTCGTCCTCGATCGCGACGGCAAGATCCTCGCCGACATGGTCGGTGAAGGAACGCGTTTCGACGCGGCCAGCGGCGGTCGCGGAGGTCTCGGCAACGCGGCTCTGGCGTCGAAGGCCCGCAAAGCACCTGGCTTCGCGCTCCTCGGTGAAGAGGGTGTCGAACGCGATCTCGTTCTCGAACTGAAGTCGGTCGCCGACGTCGGCCTCGTCGGATTCCCGTCGGCCGGTAAGTCGTCGCTCGTGTCGGTGCTGTCGGCGGCGAAGCCGAAGATCGCGGACTACCCGTTCACGACGCTCGTTCCGAACTTGGGCGTGGTCTCCAGTGGTGAGACGACCTTCACCGTCGCCGACGTTCCCGGTCTGATTCCCGGCGCCAGCGACGGTCGCGGCCTGGGTCTCGAATTTCTGCGGCACCTCGAACGGTGTGCCGTGCTCGCCCACGTCGTCGATTGCGCAACCCTCGATCCCGGCCGCGACCCGATCTCCGACGTCGACGCCCTCGAAGCCGAACTCGCGGCGTACAAGCCTGCGCTGTCCGGCGACGCGAGTCTGGGTGATCTCGCGGACAGGCCGCGCATCGTCGTGCTCAACAAGGCCGACGTACCCGAGGCTGCCGAACTCGCCGAGATGGTCACGCCCGAGTTCGAAGCCCGCGGTTGGCCCGTGTTCACCATCTCGGCCGTCAGCCGAGAAGGCTTGAAGCCGTTGATCTTCGCGCTCGCGAAGATGGTGGAGGAGTACCGCGTCGCGCACCCGCCTGCTGCACCGAGGCGCGCCGTCATCCGGCCTGTCGCGCGCGACGAAGAAGGCTTCCAGGTGGTCAAGGATCCCGACGTGCCCGGTGGCTTCATCGTGCTCGGCACGCGTCCCGAGCGATGGGTCGCACAGACGCAGTTCAGCAACGACGAAGCCGTCGGCTACCTCGCGGACCGGCTCGCTCGACTCGGTGTCGAGGACACGCTCATCAAGATGGGTGCCGAACCGGGAGCGTCGGTCACCATCGCCGACGTCAGCTTCGACTGGGAACCGCAGACCCCGGCAGGCGTCGACGTCACGAGAACCGGACGAGGCACGGATGCGCGTCTGGACCAGGTCGAACGTATCGGCGCCGACGAGCGCAAGCACGCACGTCGAGTCCGTCGCGGTCTCGACACCGACGAGTGAGGGCCTGTGACGGCTGAATCCGATTCCGAAGTGCTCACCTCGACCACGAGGGCACGCGTCGCGGACGCCAAGAGAATCGTCGTCAAGATCGGTTCGTCGGCACTGACGTCGCTCGTCGGTGGGTTGGACACGGGTCGACTGGATCGCCTCGCCGACGCCGTCGAAGCGCGCATGCGGGGCGGCACGGATGTCGTCGTCGTGTCGTCCGGTGCTATCGGTGCGGGCATCGCGCCGCTCGGATTGACCAAGCGCCCACAGGATCTCGCGACGAAGCAGGCAGCGGCGAGCGTCGGACAGCTTGCTCTCGCGCATGCGTGGGGCACGTCGTTCGCCCGATACGGACGCACCGTCGGACAGGTGCTGCTGACCGCCGAGGACATCGCGCGGCGGACCAATCACCGTAACGCGCAACGCACGCTGGATCGACTGCGTTCGCTCGGTGCGGTGGCGATCGTCAACGAGAACGACACGGTCGCGACGGCCGAGATTCGCTTCGGTGACAACGACCGGCTCGCTGCGCTGGTTGCGCATCTCGTGGGATCCGACGCTCTCGTTCTGCTGTCCGACGTTTCGGGTCTGTACGACGGCGACCCACGCAAAGGGCACGCGACGCTCATCCCCGAGGTGGAAAGCCCCGAAGACCTCGACGGCGTCGTCGCCGGATCCGGCGGTGCACTGGGGACCGGCGGAATGGCGTCGAAACTGTCCGCAGCGCGCCTCGCCGCCGACGCAGGCGTTCCGGTGTTGCTCGCGGCAGCGTCGGACGCCGAGGCAGCGCTGACCGATGCCAGTGTCGGAACGGCATTCGCGGCACGCCCGACGCGTCTGTCGGCGCGCCGGTTCTGGGTGCGACATGCCGCCGACGTCTCCGGTGACATCCATCTGGATGCCGGGGCGGTGCGCGCCGTCGTCGAGAAGCGTCGGTCGTTGCTGTCGGCGGGCATCACCGGCCTGTCGGGTCAGTTCTACGGTGGCGACGTCGTGTCGCTGCGTGGTCCCGACGGTCAACTCGTCGCCCGCGGGGTCGTGGCATTCGACGCGTCGGAGTTGACCGGGATGCTCGGCAAGTCGACGAGCGAGCTGTCGCCGGAGCTGCATCGTCCCGTCGTACATGCCGACGATCTGGTTCCTGCCTGAACCGGACAAAGCGGTCCGATCGGGGTCGCACGTGTTGCTTGCCGGCAATTTTCGCAGTTCGATGAACACACGCATCGACGGCGGGAGCGGACGGCATGGCTCGTACGGAAACGGATCGAGACGCATCGAGAGATTCCACGCGGGACGACGCCGTGTTCCGACGGCGGTGGCTGATTCTCGCCGTGATGGTCATCTGTCTGCTGGTGGTCATCCTCGACAACACGATCCTGAACGTCGCGCTGAAGACGATTCAAGCCGATCTCGACGCCTCACAGAGTGCGATGCAGTGGGCCGTCGACAGCTATGCCGTCGTGTTCGCGGGCCTGCTGATCCTGTGGGGTGTCACGGGTGATCGCATCGGACGCAAGCGCACGTTGATCGTCGGCATGGTGGCGTTCGGGGTGACGTCGGCCCTGTGTTCGACGGCGGATACGTCGACCGAACTGATCGTGTACCGGGCGCTGATGGGCATCGGTGCTGCCGCCGTCCAGCCGCAGACGCTGTCGATCATTCAGAACGTGTTCGAACCCGACGAGAGGCCGAAAGCGATCGGAATCTGGGCGGCCGCGTCGGGAATCGCAATTGCGTTGGGGCCCATCACCGGTGGAGCATTGCTCGAATTCTTCTGGTGGGGTTCGGTGTTCCTGATCAACGTCCCGATCGTGATCGTCGGTGTCGCACTGATCTTCGTGCTCGTACCGGAGTCGAAGGATCCACACCCCGGCAGGATCGATCCGTTCGGAGTCGTGCTGTCGATCGTCGCGCTCGTCGTGCTGGTGTTCGGCATCATCGAGGGCGGCAACACGAACGACTGGGTGCAGTGGCGTTCGCTCGGCGCGATCGTGCTGGGTGTCGCGTTGCTGGCGTTGTTCGTCGTGCTGGAGAAACGGAGTTCGCATCCGACCATCGACGTCACTCTGTTCCGCAACCGGCAGTTCTCGGCGGGCACGATATCGATTGCGCTGGTGTTCTTTTCGCTGATGGGTGCGACGTTCTACCTCGCCTACTACCTGCAGGCCATTCGCGGTTACACCCCGCTTGCGGCCGGCGTCGCGTTGATCGCGGTCGCGCTGGGTGTCATGATCTCGGCAAGCCAGGCAGCTCGGTTGTCCGACCGGTTCGGTGCCCGCTACGTGGCCGGGTGCGGACTGGTGCTGTTCTCGCTCGCGATGCTGTCCTACGCGCTGGTGGGGGAGACGACACCGCAGTGGATCGTCGAGGCACAGATGTTCGTTCTCGGTACGGGCATGGGTCTGACGATGACACCCGCCACGAACGCGATCATGGGTGCGGTGCCCCGTGAGAAAGCGGGCGCAGGGGCGGCCGTCAACAACACCGTCCGGCAGGTGGCCGGTGCGCTGGGCGTGGCGATACTCGGGTCGTTGCTGGCCGTCGCGTTTCGCGGCGACCTCGGAGCCGACGCTCCCGCGGTCCTCGCCACGAATCTCGATCGACCTGCGGCCGTGGTGTCGCAATTGCCGTCCGACGCGCAGGTGTCGCCGCTCGTGACGTCCGACGCCAGTGAATCCATCGGCGGCGCACTGGAATTCGCGGGTAGGGCAGCGTCGGCTCTGCAGATCCGTGGTTCTCTGCCCCAGGCGGCCCAGGTGCCGGAGAACGTCCGAGCAGAGCAGAAGCAGACGGCGGAAGTCGAGATCACCTCGTTCGTCGCGGAGTCCAAGTCGGCATTCGTCCACGGCATGCACGTGGCCTCGATCGCGGCCGCAGCAAGCGCGTTCCTCGGAGCCGTCGCCGCGTTCACGCTGTTGCCGGGGCGCATCGAGATCGACGACGACGAACCGGCGCCGCCCGTCGTCTGATGGCTGCTACGGCGACGGGAGCGCGTCGAGGAGCGCGGTAACTGTCTCCGAGGTTCCCGCATGTGAGGTGACGGTCGCGAACTCGTCGCCTCGTGTCGGCCCTCGGTTGACGATCACGATGGGAATTCCGGCCTTGGCGGCACGACGGACGAACCTGAGTCCCGACATGACCGTCAACGACGATCCGAGGACGAGGACCGCGTCGCTGCGATCGACCAGGTCGAAGGCCTCGGTCACCCTCGGCTTGGGCACGCTCTCGCCGAAGTAGACGATGTCGGGCTTGAGGACCCCGCCGCAGTACGCGCAGTCGACCATGCGGAAATGGGCCGTGCTGGTGAGGACGGCATCCGCGTCCGGGGCTATCTCGACGCCTGCCGCAGGCGCCACGCTCTCCAAAAATCCGGGGTTGAGGTCGTCGAGTCGCTGCGCGAGTGTGAATCGTGAGATGAGCCGTCCGCAGCTCAGGCACCGGACACGTGCGTAGACACCGTGGAGGTCGATGACGTGTCGGCTTCCCGCCTTGGTGTGCAGCATGTCGACGTTCTGCGTGATGACCCCCGACACCACGCCGCGACGCTCCAGCGCGGCGAGACTGCGGTGTCCGAGGTTCGGGCGTGCTGCGTCCATGTGACGCCAACCGACGTGGTTACGTGCCCAGTAGTGTCGGCGGAACTCGTCGTCGCCGATGAACTGCTGATACGTCATCGGATTCCGTGGAGGTGAGTCCGGTCCTCGGTAGTCGGGGATTCCCGAGTCGGTCGACATACCGGCGCCGGTGACGACGGCGATGGACTTGCCGGACAGTACATCGACGATCGCGTCGAAGTCCGTCCCGGCGACGAGGCTGTGAGTTCCAGGGGTCGACACCCCATCCAGGGTAGCGCCCGGCAGCCGCGCACCCGGTCGAGGCGCCGATACGCCGACGCCCCGTGCGACCGGCTCACGCGGTCGGACGGGGCGTCGGCGATGCCTCGGGCGAAGAATACCGCTGTCTTATGCAGGCACCTCGACGAGCGGGTACACACCGTTCTCGTCGTGCGTCTCGTTGCCGACGACGGGCGGGTTGAACACGCACATCATCCGCATCTGGGTCCGCGGCTCCACCGTGTGGCGCTCGTGGCCGTTGAGCAGGTACATCGAACCCGGGCCCAGCTCGTACGTCTCACCGGTTTCACGGTCGGTCAGAGTGCCCTCACCTTCGATGAGCCAGACGGCCTCGACATGGTTGGCGTAGTGAAAGTTGTTCACCGTCCCGGCTTTGATGGTGGTCTCGTGGAACGAGAATCCCACCTTGTCGCCGCCGAGGATGATGCGCTTGCTGACCCACTGGCCGTCTTCACTCTTGATTTCGCGATCGGTGCCGGTGATGTCCTGGGTAGTACGAACGATCATGGATGATCTCCCTTCGGTCGAGTGAGTGCGTTACGCGGAAAGTGGCTCAGGAGCACACTTTTGCGGTCGCGCTTTCGATGATGTCGAGTCCGCGATCCAGCTCTTCGAGGGTCGTGGTCAGCGGCGGAAGCAGCTTGACGACCTCGTCGGACGGACCTGCGGTCTCGACGAGAAGTCCCTCGTCGTAGCAGAGCTGGGCGACCTTGGTGGCCTGCTCCGGCTCCTCGAATGCGAGTGCCTGCACCATTCCGCGGCCACGAGTGGACACGCAGCTGAACTTCGCGCACAGCTTGATGAAGCGATCCTGGATGTGAGCGCCCTTGGCGAGAATTTCCTTCTCGAACGTGTCGTCGGACCAGTACGTCTCGATGGCGACCTTCGACGTGACGAACGAAGGATTGAATCCTCGGAACGTTCCGTTGTGCTCACCCGGCGCCCACACGTCGAGCTCCGGCTTGAACAGCGTGAGCGCCATCGGCATTCCGTATCCACCGACCGACTTCGACAGCGTGACGATGTCAGGAACGATGCCTGCTTCCTCGAACGAGAAGAACTGACCGGTGCGGCCACAACCCATCTGCACGTCGTCGACGATCAGCAGGATGTCGCGACGCGAGCACAGTTCGGCCAAGGCGCGCAACCACTCCGGACGGGCAACGTTGATGCCGCCCTCGCCCTGGATGGTCTCGACGATGACTGCGGCCGGGCGGTTGATTCCACTGCCCGAGTCGTCGAGCACGCGCTCGAACCACTGGAAGTCCTCGGTGACGCCGCCGAAGTAGTTGTCGTACGGCATAGGAGTCGTGTGCACCAGCGGAATTCCGGCGCCGGCTCGCTTCATCGAGTTGCCGGTGACCGACAGCGCGCCGAGTGTCATGCCATGGAAAGCGTTGGTGAAGTTGATGATTGCTTCGCGTCCGGTGACCTTGCGGGCGAGCTTGAGGGCTGCCTCGACCGTGTTGGCGCCTGTGGGACCGGGGAATTGCACCTTGTAGTCGAGGCCGCGCGGATCGAGGATGTTCTTCTTGAACGACTCGAGGAACTCACGCTTCGCGACGGTGGACATGTCGAGACCGTGGGTGATGCCGTCGCTCTGGATGTAGTCGACGAGTGCACCCTTGAGAATGTCGTTGTTGTGACCGTAGTTCAAAGCGCCTGCGCCGCCGAAGAAGTCGAGGTACTCACGGCCGTTCTCGTCCACGAGAGTCGAGTTCTTCGCAGTCTTGAACACAGCAGGCCACTGACGGCTGTAGCTCCGAACTCCGGACTCGACGGTCTCGAAGACGTCGGGCTTCTCGGTGATGGTCGACTCGGTCATGTTCTGCTTGTTCCTTTCGTGTGTGCGCACGGTGGCGGGGCCTACGGTGTAGAGCTCCTCGGCCTCGTGGCTATCAGGGAAATCGTTCGGCGCGAACAGGTCTGACTTGGTGATGTCCGTGCCCCGTGTTCGAGCGAGGGCGGTGAACAACGCGATCGACGCCTCGTTGTCGGGGCTGATCGTCGTTTCGAGATGAGTGATGCCCTGCGGCGCAAGACGATCGAGAAGTTCGTTCAGCATGCGGCCGGCAAGTCCCTTGCCCCGCTGATCCGCATCGACTGCCACCTGCCACACGAAAAACGTTGTGGGGGAGTCCTGTCGGATGTAACCGGTGACGAACCCTACGGCGCGACCATCGACGTCGGAAACGACGGATGTCGCAGCGAAATCTCTGCACCACAATACGTATGCGTAGCTCGAATTGAGGTCGAGTACGCGCGAATCTCTCGCGATTTCCCAGAGCCGGACTCCGTCGGAAACCTGTGGACTACGAAACGTCACTGCGTCCGGCGCAGTGATTGGGGTCGCTCTCAGCTGTGCGGGCTTCATAGGAAATACCAACGTAACAAGATGACCATGGCATTTCATGTACCCCCGGAAATTGGTTCGATAAACCTTGTCGCTTTCCCAGGTAAGAGGGTGAATGTGAGGCTGGTCACGTTCGTGGGATTCGAGGTAACGCCCGAGCGAGACAGCGACGATGGTTCGAGTCGAAAAACGTCGATGCACAGGGTGGGCTTAGCGTTCCTGCAGTCGACCGAGAGTTGCCTCGGAGGCGGAGGCCGGGCTACTTGGGAGTCGCGAGAGCGAACGGTAGGACAGCGTCTGCTCCGGCCTGGCGGAGCGCGACCGACGCGCACGTGAAGGTCCAGCCGCTGTCGGTCAGCAGGTCCACCAGCAGAACCGGGCCATCGGTGCTGGTCAGGTCCGGTACGTCCCACGAATCGATCAGCCCGGCGACGCGGAATGCCGAATTGGCGGCCGACACGGGTGGGTGGTCCGGCCGAGGGGCGAGGATGCCCAGGTCGTCGAGCCTGCCGATACGTGCGAGCTCGCTCGACACGGATCGAATGAGCTGCGGGTGTGTGTCGGACTCGAGGGCGATGACGGAGGTGGGCCTGGTCTCCCAGTCCCAGTTCGCGAGGACACTGATACAGCCGTCGAGCAATACCGCAGGCGCAGGACCGTCGGGGCCGTCGAGCAGCTGACGCAGCCTGGCGCCCCAGCCCAGGTCGGTGAGCCTACCCAGGATGCGGCCGGGTCGCGGGCCGTCGGTGATCTTGCCGGACAGTGACACGCCGAGCTTCTTCATTCCGCTCGGCCACTGCTTCCGTGGCGGTAGATCCACGCCCGGTCGGTCCAGGCGGGCCCTGGTCGATTCGAGTGCGGCTGCGTCGACCTGCACCGAGTAAGACTGCCCTGTGCAATTGTCACAGCGGCCGCAGGGGTCGGCACCCTCCGCGAGTTCCGGGTCGTCGAGCTGTCGTCGTAGGAATTCCATGCGGCACCCGTCGGTGCGCTGGTAGTCGATCATCGCCTGCTGCTCGGAGTCCCTTGCCTGCTCCAGCCGTTCGTAGCGCGACGCGTCGTACACCCACGGCTGTCCGGTGGCGATCCAGCCGCCCCGTACGCGCTGGACGGCGCCGTCGACGTCGAGCACCTTCAGTACCATCTCGAGACGGCTCCGGTTCAGGTCGACGAGCGGCTCGAGCGCCGGAGTCGACTGCGGCTTCACCTCGTCGAGCACCTCGATCACCTGCCGCACGACGTGCTCCCGGGGGAACGCGACCGACGCGAAGTAACTCCAGATCTGCCGGTCCTCGTGCCCGGGGAGCAGGATGACCTCGGCGCGCTCGGTGGCACGCCCGGCACGGCCCACCTGCTGGTAGTAGGAGATGGGCGACGACGGAGCGCCCATGTGGACCACGAAGCCCAGATCCGGTTTGTCGAAGCCCATGCCGAGCGCAGATGTCGCGATCAACGCTTTGACCTCGTTGTTCAGCAGGTCTGCCTCGAGCGATTCGCGTTCGGTCGGATCGGTCTGGCCCGTGTACGCAGCGACCGCCAGACCTTGGTCGGACAGCAGGCTCGCGAGATCGTGGGCGGCGGACACGGTCAGCGTGTACACGATGCCGGACCCGGGGAGTTCGGCCAAACGGGATGCGAGCCACGCGGCGCGTTCGGTGGTGTTCTCGATCTGCACCACCGACAGGTGCAGCGATTCACGCTCGAGCCCACCGCGCAGAACGACGGTGTCACTGCCGCCGACGCCGAGCTGTGCCGCGACGTCGGCGACGACGCGGTCGTTGGCCGTCGCTGTGGTGGCGAGCACCGGAATGCCGTCGCGCAATTCGGAGATGAGGGTACGAATGCGTCGATAGTCGGGACGGAAGTCGTGACCCCAGTCGGACACACAGTGCGCCTCGTCGACGACGACGAGACCTGCGTCCGCGGCGAGCGACGGCAACACCTGGTCCCGGAAGTCCGGATTGTTGAGCCGCTCGGGGCTGACGAGCAGGACGTCGAGACGGCCGGCCGCGACGTCTGCGTGCACGTCCTCCCACTCGGTCATGTTGCCCGAGTTGATGGTGGCCGCGCGCACCCCTGCACGTTCAGCCGAGGCGACCTGGTTGCGCATCAACGCCAGCAGAGGAGACACGATGACTGTCGGGCCGAGGCCCTGCTCGCGCAGCAGCTTGGCGGCGATGAAGTAGACCGCCGACTTTCCCCACCCGGTGCGCTGCACCACCAGAGCGCGCCGTCGGCCCACGACCAACGCCTCGATGGCGGTCCACTGATCCTCGCGCAGCCGGGCGCCGGGCCCGGCCAACTCGCCGAGGAGACGTTCGGCGTCGTCGCGAAGATCGGTCGTGGGTGCTTCCGATGTGGTCATGGCCCCATGGTGCCGCACGCGTCCGACAGAGTCCGGTGCGGAGCCGGGGCTAGGCTCCTGCCGGAGGAGGTGGCATGTCGACACAGGGAGACGACCCGGCGGAGTCCGCGCACGGTGACCCACACGACGAGTTGCCGACGGATCCGGACGCGCGTCGCATCACCGCGACGGCGGCCTCGCTCCGACCTCTGCACCGGCAACCGCTGGCGTTGCTGTCGGTGTTCGCCGGCGGTGTGGTCGGCACCCTGGCTCGTCACGCGATCGAGACGGCGATTCCGCACCGAACGCCGGACTGGCCTGTCGCGACGTTCGCGATCAACGTCGTCGGGGCGTTCGTGCTCGGCTCGTTGCTGGAGGCGTTGGCCCGGCGGGGGCCTGACACCGGTGTGCGGCAACGACTTCGGTTGCTCGCCGGCACGGGATTCTGTGGTGCCTTCACCACGTACAGCACACTCGCGCTCGAAGCCGTGATCTCGGCGCGCGACGGTCACGCGGTGACGGCAGTGCTGTACGGCGTCGTCAGCGTCGTGCTCGGTGCTCTCGCGGCGTGGGCGGGCATTGCGGTGGCGTCGCGTCGGAACAGGGGAACACAGTGATCGTCCTCGCTCTCGCGATCGCCGGGGCGCTCGGTGCCGTCTCCCGATTCACGCTCGACTCCGTCGTCAGGACGAAGCTGCACGGCGCTTTTCCGTGGGCGACGGTGGCCATCAACATCTCCGGATCGCTGCTGCTCGGATTCGTCGCCGGACTGGTCCTGTTCGACGGCGCATCGAGCGATCTGCAGACCGTCGTCGGCACCGGCTTCTGTGGCGGTTACACGACCTTCAGTACTGCCAGTGTCGAGACCGTGCGGCTGATGCAGCAGGGCAGACGTCTGTCGGCGCTGGCGAACGCGGTCGCGACGCTGGTCCTGTCGGTCGGCGCCTGTGCGGTCGGAGTGGCGATCGCAGCGTGACTCAGCTGCCTGCCGCGATGTCGAGAAAATCCCGTCGGGGCCCACGCAGTGGTTCCTGTCGGTTCCAGATCGCGCGGAGCTGACGCGGCATGCTGAGGCCGTCGACGACGACGCGGATCAGCCGACCGTCCCGAATTTCGGTGTCGACCGCGAGTGACGACAGAACGCCGGGCGCGTGCGCCGTTGCCACCGCCGACTTGATCGCGGTCACCGAATTCAGCTCGAGCAGCGGCTGCGCCGACGGGTGCACGGTGTTCTCGTACGTCGTGCGCGTTCCGGAACCAGGCTCGCGCTGAACCAACGGTGTCGCGGCCAATTCGTCGACGGTGACCGATCCGCGACGCGCCCACGGATGGCCGGCCCCGGTGACGACGACCAGTTCGTCGGCCGCCACCACGCGCACGCCGAGCCCGGACGGAACATCGGGGCCCTCGACGAATCCCAGATCCGCCCGCCCGTCGAGGACGTGCTGCGCCACCTCGGTCGAGTTCATCAGCCGCACCTGGGTGGTGACGTCGGGGTAGCGCGAGCGCATCATGACGACCCATCCCGGCACCAGATGCTCGGCGACCGTCATGCTCGCCGCCACTGTCAGGTGTGCCCGGTCTTCCTGCAGCAGGGACTGAACGCCCGTCGCGAACGTGTCGGCCGCGGTCAGGACGCTCTCGGCCCACTCCAACACGGCAACGCCTTCGGGAGTGAGTTCCACTCCGCTCGTCGTGCGATGGAAGACGCGCAACCCGATATCGCGTTCGGCTGCACGGATTCTCGCACTGACCGCCTGCTGACTCATGCCGTGTTCGCGCCCTGCGGCGCTCATGCTGCCCAGCCGAGCGACCGACACCATCACGTCGAGCGCCGTGAGATCCGGGACGCGTGGGGAGAGTGTCATGCGAGTACGGACTCGATCTGGGCCCGTGTGCCCGACGACGCTCCCGCGCCGCGTCGGGTCGCCGCGAATGCGCCTGCTGCACAAGCCCATCGGACCGCGGCCTCCGGACCCTTCGGCCATTCGGCCACCAGCGCACCGGTGAACGCGTCGCCTGCGCCGGTGGTGTCGATCGCGTCGACGACGGGTGCGGGGACGGCGAATTCGCCTGCAGGCCCGGAGTAACGCGCGCCGGATGCGCCGAGGGTCGTCACGACATGCGTGACGCGTCCCAGCAGGTCGGAGCCGAGCGCCGCGGCCTCGGCCTCGTTGACGACCAACACGTCGACCGCATCGAGAAGCTCGTCCGGCGCGGCGTGCACGGGAGAGGGATTCAGTACGACGAGAGTTCCGTTCCGTCGCGCGTGTTGTGCTGCCGCCGTGACCGTGGACAGCGGAATCTCGAACTGGCACAACAGAACATCGGATTCGGCAATGACGTCGAGTTCCTCGCCGGTCAGATCGGTGACGAGCGCGTTGGCTCCGGGAACGACGACGATCGAGTTCTCGCCCTTCGTGTCGACCGTGATGACGGCGATGCCGCTCGGCCCGTCGGTGCGGCGCAGCAGGGACGCGTCGACGGATGCATCGCGCAGCCGCGCGGCGAGGTCGGTCGCGAACGCGTCGTCGCCGACCGCTCCGAGGAATGTGGTCTCGGAGCCGGAGCGGGCCGCAGCGATCGCTTGATTCGCGCCCTTGCCGCCCTGCGCGGTCGCGAACGCGTCGCTGAGAACCGTCTCGCCCGGCGCGGGGAGGTGGTCGGTAACCGCGGTCAGGTCCATGTTGATGCTGCCCAGAACGGTCACTCGCGTCGCGTGCATGGGATGACACTATGCGGCCGGGGTGGGGG
>NZ_JAAFYV010000039.1:0-59114 GCF_011770055.1 Rhodococcus sp. B10
TTTCACCGTCGAGCCCCAACCCAACAGAACCCAGAACAGCATCCGCACCTCATGGGTGTACACCGGACGTCCCATCGCAACCATCCCCCAATGATCAGGCACGTTGCGATGACTGCTTGAGACCGCCGTATAGCGGGCTATACATTCGCACGCACGTAGGAGCCGCCATCATCCGAAAGGATGACTCACATCGCGACCCCAGACCGATGCGCGGTCAGGCCCGCATGAGGGACAGTGGTCCGCATGATCGAAGTAACGGGACTGACCAAGCAGTACGGTGCCACCAAAGCGGTCGACGATCTGACCTTCACGGTGAAGCCGGGCATCGTGACAGGCTTTCTCGGCCCCAACGGGGCGGGCAAGTCGACGACCATGCGGATGATCCTCGGATTGGACCGCCCGACCAGCGGCACGGCCCTCATCGAGGGCAAGCCCTACAACCAACTCACGCAGCCACTGCGTACCGTCGGAGCACTTCTCGACGCCAAGTGGGTGCACCCCAATCGTTCGGCCCGCGCGCATCTCGAGTGGATGGCCGCGTCGAACGGCATCCCGAAGTCGCGCGTCGAGGAAGTGCTGCGGCTCGTCGGTCTCTCCGAGGTCGCGAAGAAGAACGCAGGCGGCTTCTCCCTCGGCATGTCGCAGCGGCTCGGGCTCGCCGGCGCACTGCTCGGTGACCCGAAGGTCCTGTTGTTCGACGAGCCGGTCAACGGTCTCGACCCCGAGGGCATCGTCTGGATCCGAAAGTTCATGCAGCGCCTTGCTGCCGAGGGACGTACTGTTCTCGTGTCGAGTCACCTGCTGTCCGAGATGGCCCAGACCGCAGAGCATCTCGTCGTCATCGGCCGCGGACGTCTGGTGGCGGACACGTCGGTCCAGGACTTCATCAACCATGCGTCCGAGGCGTCGGTACGCGTCCGAAGCCCGCAGCTCGATGCTCTCCGCAGTGCACTGACGTCCGCCGGACTGACGGTGCGCGAACCTGCGGACAAGGGCGAGCTGCAGCCGTCGCTCGTCGTCACGAATTCGACGACCGACGCCATCGGAGACATCGCCGGCCGCAACGGCATCGTTCTACACGAATTGTCCTCGCAGCGAGGATCTTTGGAAGAGGCGTTCATGAAGCTCACCGGACAAGACGTCCAGTATCACGGTGAAGGCACCGACGCCATGGGAGGTGCACTGTAATGGGAGTTCTTGCAGCAGAACGCATCAAGATCACGTCGACGAAATCGCCGTGGTGGTGCACCGTCGCCATCATCGTGCTCGGACTCGGCCTGGCGTTCTTCGTCGGACTCGCCGCCAAACTCGGCATGCAGTCCTACGAGAACGAGGTGGCAAGCGGTAACACGCCCGACTTCGACCCGTACCTGCCCACCGTGTTCGAGGTGGTCGGTAGCGGCGTCGGCGGTATGGGAGTCATGGTTCTCATGATCCTTGCGGCGCTGACGGTCACCAGCGAGTACCGCTTCGGCATCATTCGCACGACGTTCCAGGCCATTCCGAACCGTGCCTCGGTGCTCGTCGCGAAGGCGTCGTTGATCGGTGTGTTCGGATTCGTCCTGTCCTTCGTGCTCGGCATTCTGGCGTTCTACGTCGGCAAGGCCGTCGCAGGTCCCGACGCCGGTGCGTTGCTGAGCTTCGACGTCGACGGAACGTGGCGGGTCATCTACGGAACCGCGATCCTCGCGTTCCTGCAGGTGTTCGTCGCCGTCGGTGTCGGTGCGCTGCTTCGTCAGTCGGCGGGAGCCATCGCGCTGCTTCTTCTGTGGCCGCTGCTCGTGGAGTCGCTCTTCGGACTGTTCGGATCGTTCGGCCGCGCAATTCAGCCCTTCCTCCCCTTCGGGAACGCGAATCATTTCCTCGGCCAGGCCGGCGGAGTCGACTATCACTGGGGACCGTGGGGGAGCCTGATCTACTTCATCGCGTTCACCGCGATCGTCTTCGGCGCCGCACTGTTCGTGACCAATCGCCGAGACGCGTGACGTAGGTTGCGGCTAGGGTGCATCCATGCAGCGGATGACCCTTCTCGCAAGCGTCGCAGTCGGAGCACTCGTACTGGCCGGTTGTTCGTCCTCCTCGGAGGACGAGCCACCGGCCAGTTCTGCACCCACCCCGGTCTCGACGCCGGACGGTCCAGGTCTGGCCGACGCCGTCACCGGTGACGCGGTGGTGGCGCACCTCGAACAGCTCGAACGAATTGCCGTCGACAACAACGGGAATCGAGCCGCGGGCACGCCGGGTTACGACGCGAGCGTCGACTACGTCGTCGACCAGTTGGAATCCGCTGGATTCGAGGTGGAGACACCGGAATTCGAGTTCGACCAATTCGAGGCGACGACGCAGACCCTGTCGGCAGGCGGGCAGGAGATCCCGGTGAGCGCGTTGCAGTACTCACCCTCGACGCCGGACGGCGGTGTGACGGCCCGAGTCGTCGCTGCACCCAAGGACGACTCACCCGGTTGCGAGGCAACGGATTACGACGGCCTCGATCCCAAGGGCGCCGTCGTCGTCGTCGATCGTGGCGTCTGTCCGTTCGGCCAGAAGCAGACTGTCGCAGCCGATCTCGGTGCATCGGCGATCGTCGTGGTCAACAACGAGCCGGGTCCGCTCGACGGCGCGACGCTCGGCGGTTCGGACATCGCGCGCATCCCTGCCGGCGGCGTCGGGCAGGAGGACGGCGCGGCGGTCGCGTCGGCACCCGAGCTGACGTTGACGCTCGACACCGAGACGACCACGACCAAGAGCCGCAACGTCATTGCGCAGACGAAGACCGGCGACACCGCGAACGTCGTCGTCGCGGGAGCGCACCTCGACAGCGTGCCGGAAGGCCCCGGCATCAACGACAACGGATCCGGAACCGCTGCGGTTCTCGAGACGGCGCTGCGGATGGGCAGCGAACCCGACGTCACCAACGCCGTGCGATTCACGTTCTGGGGCGCGGAAGAACTGGGTCTCGTCGGATCCACGAAGTACGTCGAGGGTCTCAGCGACGAGGACAAGCAGAACATCGCGCTGTACCTCAACTTCGACATGATCGGCTCGCACAACGCCGGCTACCTCGCCTACGACGGTGACGACTCGGACCAGGTCGGCGCGCCCGCCGGACCACCCGGATCCGACGCCATCGAGCGGGTCTTCCTGCAGCGTCTCGAGCAGGAGGGCATCGCCGCCGACGGCACCGACTTCGACGGCCGTTCGGATTACGGCCCGTTCATCGAGGTCGGCATTCCAGCAGGCGGAGTGTTCAGCGGCGCGGACGAGAAGAAGACGCCCGAGCAAGCCGCGAAGTGGGGCGGTACCGCCGACGAGACGTTCGACCAGAACTACCACACCGCCGAGGACACCCTCGCCAACGTCGATCGCGCGGCGCTCGCCGAGAACGCGTCCGCAGTGGCGTTCGGCATCGGCACCTACGCCCAATCCGTCGAGGGTCCGGACGGCGTTCCCGTCGGTGCCGCGCGCACGGAGGCGCGTTCGGGGGAGTGAAGTACATGTGACCGTCGGTTACGCTCGAATCCGTGCCTTCGTACTGGACGTCGACGATCGACCGGGTTCGCGCGGTCGATCGCAGTCCCGTGATCGTCGACGCGGTGCGACGAATCCGGAACGTGCTGCCCGGGGACCCGTCGTTCGGGGACCCGCTGTCGATGGCGGGTCCGGGCTCGGCGCTCGCCGTCGCACGCGTCGCCGATCGGTTTCTGGACGACGAGCCCGGTGCATCCCGTGAGGTCGGGCTCGGTGCGCTTCAGCTGTGGCAGGCTCTCCTCGAACGAGCAGGTCGAGGTCGCGGGGAGCACGACGTCACCATCGTGTTCACCGACCTCGTCGGGTTCTCGTCGTGGTCGCTCGTCGCAGGGGACAGCGACACGCTGACGCTGCTGAGGCAGGTGTCGAAGGCGATCGAGCCGGCGATCGAAACCCATCAGGGCCGCGTCGTGAAGCGGATGGGCGATGGTTTGATGGCCGTCTTCTATCGACCCGAGAAAGCGCTGTACGCCGTCGCGGCTGCTCGGAGGGCGCTGACCTACGTCGACGTCGACGGCTACACACCGATCATGCGGGCGGGCATTCACACCGGAAATCCGCGGCAGATCGGATCGGACTGGCTCGGCGTCGATGTCACGATCGCCTCCCGCGTCATGGAGACCGGCGGCAACGGCAATCTGATGATCTCGCAGCGATCGCTCGACAGCATGCCGCCCGGCACGCTCGACGACCTCGGCCTGACCGCGCGGCCCTACCGTCGCGGATTCTTCGCGCCGAAGCTGAACGGCGTACCCGAGGACCTACGAATCCTGCGACTCGTGCAGACGCCAGAGCGGTGACACCGGGCCGTGGCCGGCGCCCAGGTCGTACGACGCGGCCAGGCAGCGGGTGACCCACTCCTTGCCGAACGCGACGGCGTCGGGAATCGAGTAACCGTTGGCCAGCGCGCTCGCGATCGCCGCAGCGAGAGTGTCGCCGCCACCGTGATCGTTTCCGGTGTCGATGCGCGGGCTCGTGAACTCGAGGAACTCGTTGCCGTCGAACAAGATGTCGGTGCTCTGCTCGGACGTGCGCAGATGTCCGCCCTTCACGAGGGCATACCGCGCACCCAGCGCATGCAAGGCCTCGGCCGCACGATGGGCCGACGCGTCGTCGACCACCTCGATGCCGGTGATCAATCGGACTTCGTCGAGGTTGGGCGTCACGATGGTCGCGATCGGGAAGAGGGTGTGCCGAACGGCGTCGAGGGCTTCTTCGTGCAGTAGGGGATCGCCGTGCATCGACGCGCACACCGGGTCGACGACGAGCGGGATCGAGCCCGCGTTGCCGATGCCGACCTCGGTGCACGTCGCGGTCACTGCTTCGATGATGGCCGACGACGCCAGCATTCCCGTCTTTGCAGCGCCGACGCCGATGTCGCCCACGACGGTCCGGATCTGATCGGCGACGACCGTCGGGGGAATCTCGTGGAAGCCGCTGACGCCGACCGTGTTCTGCACCGTCACCGCGGCGACGGCGACGCACGCATGGACGCCGCACATGGCCATCGTGCGGCTGTCCGCCTGGATTCCCGCGCCTCCGCCCGAGTCCGTTCCAGCGATCGTGAGCGCGCGGACGGGCGTCGCGCCGTGGGGGGTCAGCGGTAGGAACTTCACGAGTGAAAACAGTACCGGCCGCGGTCTCACCGTCTACGACAGATGCATGCGTCGGCATGAATGTTGTTGCATCACAATGCCGATGGTGAACCGCTATGAGCGTTACCAGCCCGAACGTTGCATCTATGTTGCGGACCTACGGCACCGAAGGTTTGTTCCTACAAACGGGTGACAAGGCACCCGGTGCACTGTTTAATAGTGGTGCAGGTCACATATTGGTCACGACGAATTCAACACACACATCACCCTCGGTAAAGGAGGTGACCCGTGCTTGCGAGCAGTCCCAGCGCTGACGTTTCCATAAACAGGGATCAAAACCGTTTCGAACTCAGGCTCAACGGCGATCTGGTAGGGATCGTCGGCTTCTACGAGTTCGAAGGTCCGGCAAAGCGCGGTTCCCGCGCGTGTGTCGTCTCGTTCATGCATACCGTCGTCACGGAAGATTTCGGGCATCAGGGTCTCGCCGCGATCCTCGTGCGTCGTTCGCTCGACAACGCGCGGTCCTACGGCTGGAAGGTGAAGCCGGTCTGTACGTACGTGCAGCGATTCGTCTCGGCGAATCCCGAGTACTCCGACCTCATGGTTCCTGTCGACAAGTAACGGTTGCGACTCGGCGTGGCGTCGAATCGCTACGTCCGGTCGACGAGAAGTCGAGCTGCTGGTCTAGTAGTGACATGGATCACATGGACTTGACGTCGCAGGCGGCCGTCGCCGCGGCAGTGCGTATCGAGGACAACTGCGCGCACAACCGTTTCGATCTGTTTGTCGGCGACGAGCTGGTCGGCATCCTCGGGTACCGCGACGCGGACGACGATGCGGTGGCGTTCATGCACACCGTCGTCAAAGAGGAGTTCGGCGACCGCGGCTGGGCAGGCGTGCTCGTACGCGGCGCGCTGAACACTGCGCGAGACCGCGGATGGCGGATAGTCCCCATCTGCACGTACGTCCGACGCTACCTCGCGCGGAATCCGGAGTTCCTGGATCTCGTGGCGGAGTGACCTGAGATTGCGAGAGCAGTGCTCTTGTAATCCTGAGCTGCTGCGTGAATACTGCTTCCCAGAGAGAGCGCCGCTCTCCAAGTCGGGAGGTAGTCATGGGTCGACCGTTGCTCGTGGTGACGGGCATTCTCTTCGCGCTCTATCCGATTCTTCGTCCGTACTCGAGCGAAGCCGGATCCGACGGTGCCGACGCGTTCGCGTCGCCGCTGTGGGTTGCCGCTCACGTCTGCGCGATGATCGGATTCGTGACGCTGGTGCTCGCGGTGTCGACCGTCGACGCCAGGGCCCCGCTTGTGATCGGAGTGGGAGTCGGGCTCGTCCTGCCGTACTACGGCGCCGAAACGTTCGCTCTTCATGAACTCGGCCGCGAGGCCCAGGCGACCGGCGCCTACGACCTGATCGATCTCGCGGAACCCATCAGGTACGGGCCGACTCAGATGATCATGTTCGGGGTCGGACTCGTGACGATCGCGGTGGGTGCGATCCTGTTCGCCCGCAGGCTCGGTGGATGGCACTCGGCTGTGCTGGCCGCAGGTTTCGCGACGTTCCTGCCCCAGTTCTTCCTGCCTCCGTGGCTACGGGTCGCTCACGGCCTGCTGATTCTAGCCGGCTGCCTGCTCGTCGCAGCGCAGTGGTCGTCCGCGCCGACGCGTCAGGAGATGTCGACGACGACCGGCGCATGATCGCTGGCGCCCTTGCCCTTGCGTTCCTCGCGGTCGATGAAGGCGCCGCTGACGCGAGCCGCGAGCGCAGGCGAGGTCAACGCCATGTCGATGCGCAGCCCCTGCTTCTTCGGGAACCGCAGCTGCGTGTAGTCCCAGTAGGTGAAGGTCTTGGGTTCGGGCGTGAATTGCCGCGTGACTTCGGTGAACCCGGCTTCGGTGAATGCCTCGAAGGCGTCGCGCTCGGCCTGCGACGTGTGCGTCTTACCCTCGAACAGAGCCGGATCCCAGACGTCGTCGTCGGTGGGCGCGATGTTCCAGTCACCGACGAGAGCAATCTGCGCCTGAGGATCCGCGGTGACCCAGGCCTGGGCGTCGGCGCGCAGTTTTGCCAGCCACTCGAGCTTGTAGGTGTAGTGCGGGTCGGCGAGCTCGCGACCGTTGGGGACGTAGAGGCTCCACACCTGAACGCCGCCACACGTGGCCCCGATGGCGCGTGCCTCGACGACTGCCTCGACCTCGGGATCCTTGCTGAAACCGGGCTGATCCTCGAAGCCGATCCGCACGTCGTCGAGACCGATGCGCGACGCGATCGCGACGCCGTTCCACTGGCTGAGCCCGACGTGCGCGACCTCGTAGCCGATCTCGGAGAACCGCTCGTACGGGAACTGCGCGTCCTTGCATTTGGTTTCCTGCATCGCCAACACGTCGACGTCGGACCGGCCGAGCCAGTCGACGATCCGATCCTGACGAGAGCGGACGGAGTTCACGTTCCAGGTAGCCAATCGCACGGCCGTCACCTTAGGCGCTCGCACCCGTGCGTGCGAATGTGCAGCCCGCTATACATTCGCACGCACGGGTGGCGCAGCCGCATACCGATACCGATGATGCTCGAGAAATCCGAGTCCCTGGTACATCGCGATCGCACCGGTGTTCTCGGCGGAAACCTGCAGGTAGGCATGCGTGGCACCATGGTCGCGCCCCCATGCGACGAGCTCGCCGCACATCCGCGTCCCGAGCCCGTTGCGTCGATGCGCAGGCGCCACCTCGACGGCCGTCAGACCGACCCAGCGCCTGCCGTCGGGAGCATCCGTCACCGCGGCCCGCCCGATGGCGAGCATCGTGCTCGCCGCCGAGCCGATACGGCCGAAGCCGAGTGCGCCGTCCCGCACCGACGAGATGACGACGAGTGCGCGGCTCGGAAGCCGGCGGCCGCGATACCGATACAACCCGAGCCAGTCCTCGTCGGGAGCATCCGCGATCACCGACACCGAGTCGGTGGGAAGCGTCACCTGCGAGATGTCGGCCGCCATGACGAGCGTCTCGTCGCGCGTCGACCATTCCGGCGGCACCGCGCCGAGCCGGTCCGGGAGCAGCAGCGTCGGAGGCAGCAGGCGGGCGTGGAACCACTGCACTATCCGAGGAAGCGATTCCAGCGACGCCGACGGTCCGACCGGTACCGCCGAGTTCGCCCGGTCCGTGAAACCGTGCCCGGCCCGCAGCAGCCATCCGTCGATCCACGCCCGTTCGACGCCCGGCCACCCGTCGGCTGCAGCCCGCTCGAGCCCCCTGATCTCCGACGTCCGAATCGGTCGAGGGCCCAGCTCCTTCAACGCGACGACGCGGTCAGGCGTCACCCGCACGACCCGGCCGTCCGACGCCCGTACCGCGACGACGGATTCGTCGTGCTCCACGAGCTCCCCGATGACGTCCGTCATCGGGTGACTCTGTCCGGACGGCAGCAGGTAGCGCAGCGCGACCCGTGGACCCACGGGTTCAGTCCTCGTGGCCGAAGGGGTCCTCGACGGTTCCCGGAACCCACGACAGTCCCGGCTTGCCCCAGCCGGCGCGTTTGATCGCCTTCTTCGCCGCGCGTGCGTTGCGGCCGATGAGCACGTCGACGTACAGGAATCCGTCCAGGTGGCCGACCTCGTGCTGCAGCATCCGCGCGAAGAAGCCGGTGCCTTCGATGTCGACGGGATCGCCCTTGGCGTCGGTGCCCGTGACCCGTGCCCAGTCGGCGCGACCCGTCGGGAACTGCTCGCCGGGAACCGAGAGGCAGCCCTCGTCGTCGTCCTCGGGATCGGGCATCGTCTCGGGAATGGCCGACGTCTCCAGCACCGGGTTGACGACCTCGCCCTTCCGGCGGATCATCTTCCCGTCCGGGCCCTGGTCGGGGCAGTCGTAGATGAACAGTCGCAGCGGCACGCCGACCTGGTTCGCAGCAAGCCCGACTCCGTTCGCGGCGTCGAGCGTCTCGTACATGTCCGCGAAGAGTTCCGCGAGTTCGGCGGGAGTCTTGGTGACCTTCTCGGTCGGGGTGTGCAGCACCGGGTCGCCGACGATCCGGATGGGGAGAATTGCCATGTTGACCAACAATAGTGGCGGGCCGGTCGTGACCGTGCACGCGGTGAACCGGGTCCGACGCGCCGCGCGTGCGCCGCGCGCACGGTAGGCGGTGCTCAGCGTGGTTGAATGATCGCGAACCACACGTGTGTAATTCGTGCGGGTCGAGTGGGCCGGGATGTTCGGCCGCGAAACGACTCCGCAGATGCGGGTCCGAGAAGTCGAGGAGTGAGATGGACGGCGCTGCAGCGCGTGACTCGAACCAGTCTCAGCAGTCCGGCGATGCGAAGAACCCCAACGAGGTGGGCGACGACGGTCTTACCCGTCGCGAGCACGACATCCTGTCCTTCGAGCGTCAGTGGTGGAAGTACGCGGGCGCGAAGGAAGACGCCATCAAGGAACTGTTCTCGATGTCCGCCACCCGCTACTACCAGGTGCTGAACGCGCTCGTCGATCGTCCGGAAGCTCTTGCCGCGGATCCGATGTTGGTCAAGCGACTCCGTCGTCTGCGGGCAAGTAGGCAGAAGGCCCGCGCGGCTCGCAGGCTCGGCTTCGAGATCTGACGTGCGTAGGCCCGCGATTGCGATCAACTAGTGTCTTCGGGTGTGAGCAGTCCTAACCCGGAATCGTCCGGTCCTCCGCTCCGCGCTCTGGCAATGGTGTTGATCTCGCTCGCGATTCTGTTCGCGGCAATCGGTGCACTGTCTTTGACCGGTTCGGACGACAGCGACGACACAGCGTCCGAACCGACGACCAGCGAGCAGGCCGCGGCCCCCACGTCGGCGGCGCCCGCCCCCACGTCGGCTTCTGCAGCTGGATCGACGTCGGCGTCGGCGACGGCGTCGGCTACGACGTCGGTGGACCCGGCCGATGTCGATGTGCGAGTGCTCAACAACAGCGACGTGTCCGGCCTGGCGGCCGATACCGCAGCAACTCTGACGTCCGACGGCTGGACCATTGCCGAAACCGGCAATTACGCCGCCTCTCAGATCCCCTCGACGACGGTCTACTACGGAACCGGCCCCGGCGAGCAGGCTGCGGCTCAGCAGATCGCCCAGCAACTCGGCGCAACCACGCAAGCACGCCCGGCCACACTCAGCGAATTCGGCGACGGCGTGATCGTCATGGTGACGCAGTAACAGCTGACAACCCGTGGTCGGCTACTACTACGGGGCATAGTTAAGATCGACGCAACCGTATCGCCGGCCCCACGAAGGAGCTTCTCCCATGGCACCGACAAGTACAGCTCGATCGAAGATGCGCTCCTGGCGTTTCGCTACCCCGATCGTCGCTGTCGCGGCATTCGGCCTGACTGCCTGCAGCGCCCCCGAGACGCCCTCCGACGTTCCGGGAACCACTCCTCCGGTGTGGACCGGACACGAGGATCCGAGCGGACACGGCGTCGCTGCCGACAATCCGGAGAGCACCGTCGAAGCGGAGTTCGAGAACGCGTCGGGAACCACGGTCGGCACGGTGTCCTTCGTCGAGGAGGGCGACCATCTGGTCGTCACCGTCGAAGCCGAGAACATGACGCCGGGCTTCCACGGCCTGCACATCCACACCGCCGGCAAATGCGAGCCGAACTCGACCGCTCCGACAGGCGGAGAGCCGGGCAACTTCCTGTCCGCCGGCGGTCACCTTCAGGTCGACGGCCGCACCGAGCACCCCGCGAGCGGTGACCTGACGTCGCTGCAGATCGGACAGGACGGAACCGGCACCCTGGTCACGACGACCGACGCCGTCACGCTCGACGATCTGCGTGCCGACGGTGGCCGCGCGGTCATCATCCACGAAGGTGCCGACAACTTCGCGAACATTCCGACCCGCTACACGCTGCCCGACGGCGCTGCGGTTCCCGACATGAACACGTTGATGACCGGTGACGCCGGCGGCCGCGCCGCCTGCGCAGTTCTGCAGTAGGTGAACTCTCCGAGCGTGCCGGGCGCACCACCTGCGATTCCGTTCAACAGCTCGGCACGCCCCACTCTCGGAGTCGAGTGGGAAATAGCGTTGGTGGACAAGGACTCTCTGGACCTGGTCAACTCGGCGGCCGCCGTCATGGACGGTGTCACCGAGCTGGCCGGGGCCGAGACGCCTCGGGTCACGAAGGAATTGCTCCGCAACACAGTCGAACTCGTCACCGGAGTGTGTGACAACGTCGGCGAAGCGATGGACGATCTGGACGAATCGCTGAATCTCGTTCGGAGAGCGGCAGATCCGCTGGGAATCGACTTGGTCTGCGCGGGGACGCACCCGTTCGCCGAATGGTCGACCCAGGTGCTGACGCGCTCGCCGAGTTACGACGAGCTGATCGCACGTACCCAGTGGTGGGGTCGGCAGATGCTCATCTGGGGTGTGCACGTCCACGTCGGAGTCTCGTCTCCGCACAAGGTCTTCCCGATTCTCAATTCGCTGCTGCTGCAGTATCCCCACCTGTTGGCGTTGTCCGCGTCGTCGCCGATCTGGGCGGGTTCGGACACCGGATACGCGAGCAACAGGGCGCTGATGTTCCAGCAGCTGCCGACGGCCGGTCTGCCGTTCCAGTTCGAGAACTGGGGTCAGTTCGAAGGGTTCGTACGGGACCAGATGAAGACCGGCGTCATCGAACAGCTCGGTGGCATGCACTGGGACATTCGCCCGGCGCCGAAATGGGGAACCATCGAGGTCAGGGTCTGTGACGGTGTGTCCACCAGGCGCGAGCTGGCCGCTCTCGTCGCGCTGACGCACTGCCTGATCGTCGACCTCGACACCAGACTCGAGGCGGGAGAAGACCTTCCGAGCATCCCGCCGTGGCACGTGCAGGAGAACAAGTGGCGTGCCGCCCGATACGGGCTCGACGCCGAGATCATTCTCGACGCCGACAGCAACGAGCGGCTGGTCACCGACGACCTGAACGACCTTCTCGAAAAGTTGGCGCCGACGGCCAAGCGCCTGGGGTGCGCCGACGAGCTGGCGTCGGTAGCCGACATTCCCCGTCTCGGCGCGTCGTACCAGCGGCAGCGACGCGTCGCGTCGGACGCGGGCGGGGACCTGAAGGCCGTCGTCCGGTCGCTGGTCACGGACCTGAACGCCTGACGGTTTCGTCGTAATCCGCCGTTCATCGACCGTTTACTATGAACGGCGTGCTCCAGGGAGAAGAGCGCGCCCTCACGGGCTCGCAGATGTCGGGGTCCCTGCGTCCCTTCGCGATCGGTGCTGCCGTCGTCGCGGTGTCGTTGTTGTCGCTGCAACTCGTGGCGTCGCGCTACGGTTTTTCCGGTCCATTGCCGAGCATCGTGAACGACTTCGTCGGCACCCCCAAATCGATGGCGGTCCCGTGGGGCGGGCTCGCTCTGGCGTTGGTCGGGGTCGCGGCTCGCGTGCGCGTGTGGGCGTTGGCGAGCGCGGTGGCCATCGATCTCGTCGGGATCGTCGTACGACTCGACGCGGGACTGCCGTTCTCGGTCGGCAACGGTGCCGTCATCGTGCTCACCGGTCTCGCGCTGTACGCCGTCGCACGTCGTGATCCGCGCGGACTGAAAGCTGCGTGCCTCGGGGGTCTGCTGATCCTCGCGACCAAGATCGGTGACGTGTGGCTGCAGATCACGACGATCGTGCGACCCTACGTTCTCGACGAATACGCCCAGCTCGCCGATCACGCGCTCGGCAACCCGTCGTGGCTCGTGGGCAGCGCACTCGCCGAGCTCGGACCCGGTGTCTACGCGGTGCTGCACTGGGTCTACATCCAGCTGCCCGTCGCCGCCATCGCGATCGCGATCTACCAGCTCCGAGGCGTGACCACCGGGGCGTGGCCGTCGCACTATCTGGTTCGCACGTTCCTGCTGATCGGCATCGTCGGCCCGATCTTCTACATTCTGTTTCCCGTGGTCGGTCCGGTGTTCGCGTTCGGTCCGGATGGCGACGGCTTCCAACTCGGCAACTTCTGGCCGACGGTCGTGCCTTTCGACGGCACCCCGTCGGCCATCGGATTCGACGGCGAGACGCCGCGCAACTGCATGCCGAGCCTGCACACCGCGTGGGCACTCGCGCTCTTCGTGCATTCCCGACGCGGCCCGTGGTGGTTGCGGCTCGGTGGAACCGCATGGCTCGTCTGCACCCTCGCGGCGACGCTCGGATTCGGCTACCACTACGGCGTCGACCTCGTTGCAGGCGTCGTACTGTGTCTGACGCTCGAGTCGATCCTGCGCGACCCGGAACGTGGTTGGGACCGCGCTCGGGTGCGGCTCGTTGCGTTCGGGGCGATGATCATGGTCGTGCTTCTGCTGAGCTACCGCTACCTGGCCGTGCAGTTCGGCAACTATCCCGAGCTGTTCGGTCCGCTGATCCTCGTGCTGATGGGCGCCGTCGTCGGCATGTTCTACGCGACGTTCTTCGCCGCCCCGGGAACGGCGCTGGCCACGTGGGGCGGCCGGCCTAGTCTCCGTCCGACTCCATCTCGTTGACGATGAGCAGCCCGTCGCGTCCGCGCTGTTCTCGGTAGGCGACGCGGCCGACGACGTGCGCGATGACAGGTGCGGTCACGAGAGTGAAGATGCCGACGAGCACGAGCATCCAGATGTCGACGTTGCCCCGCAGTTCGATGACGGCACCCGCCAGCACGAGCAGTAGGCCGACGACCTGAGGCTTGGTCGCCGCGTGCATGCGCGACAGTGTGTCCGGGAATCGGACGATGCCGACTGCAGCGGTGAACGCGAGCGTCGCGCCGAGCAGAATCAGGATCGCCGAGATCACTTCCAACAACATGTTCATTCGTCCCTCACCCGGAATCGTGCGACGCTGACCGAGCCGATGAAGCTGACCAGCGACAGTGCGACGATCGAGGGGACGATCGTCGTGTCCTTGCTGTAGACCGACCACACCGCGAGTCCGCACATCGACACCGCGAGGATGGTGTCCATCGCGACGAGTCGGTCGAGGGTGCTCGGGCCGTCGAGCAGGCGGTACGCCGTGACGACGGCGGCCGCGACCAGCAGGATGCCGGCGATGGCGAGAACGATCGTCACGACCAGTTCCCCTTTCGCTCGTCGTCGGTCTTCTTGTCGTCTCGGCCTTCGCGGTACGTCGTCACGTCGTCGCCGAGAACGCCGTGGTAGCGCTCGTACTCCTGGAAGTGCAGCGGACTCGGCTTCCAGTCGGAGTCACGCTCGAAACCGGCGATGAAGAGCTTCTCCAGATGTCGTACGTACGCGTAGAACGAGTCGACGGCCTTCTGGCTGCCCATGTCGAGGACGTGAACGTACAGCAACCTGCGGGTCTGGTCGATCTCGAGCACCATCGTTCCCGGCACCAGATTCATCGCGTCGACGAACAGAGTCAGCACGAGGTCCGACTTGATCGCGATACGGCACCGCAGCACGCCGGTGACCGGGGGCGCCTTCGGCCGCACCGCGAGCCATGCGACGTTCACACTCGACTCGGCGGCGTAGTAGAAGAACCACGCGGTGAGCTTGATCAGGGACCACACGTGGACGCGACCCTCGACCGGAACCTTCGGCAGCGGCAGCAGCACCATGATGAGGACTCCGACGGCGATGCCGCCGAGGATGTTCGCGGGACTGACGTTGCCCCACAACAACACCCAGACGGCCGTCAGCCACGCGAGGATCCACAGTCGAAGCAGTACGAAGCGGTTGAGGAATGTCATCGGCCTGCCTCTTCTCCCGCGACCTGATCCATCGTCTTGTCCCCGAGGAACTCGGCGCCTCGCACCGCGTCGATGTACACCGAGCGATCGCGTAGGTCCGCGGCCGCACGATCGCTGATGTCGATGATGCGACCGGCGAACACCGTCAACGCCAGCCCGACCGCGACGAGCCCGATCGTCGGGATCAGCATGAACGCGGGCATGCGGCCCACGTCCTCCCGGTCGGCGAGCTGGATGTCGCTCGAATCGTCGAGCAGCACCGACGGGCTGTTGTCGGCCAGGTCGCCCTCCGGAGCATCCGCACGCGCACGCCAGAACGCCTTCGTCCAGACGCGGGCCATGACGTAGAGCGTGAGCAGGCTGGTCACCGTGCCGCCTGCGACGAGAATCCACGCGAGGACGCTGCCCTGCGCGCTACCGGCCTGCAGGAGCGCCACCTTGCCGATGAACCCGGAGAACGGCGGAATGCCGCCGAGGTTGAGCGCCGGGATCAGGAAGATGATCGCGAGAACGGGACTCGCGGCAGCGAGACTGCCGAGGCGTCGCAGCGACGACGATCCGGCCTGCCGTTCGATCAGACCGACCACCAGGAACAGCGTCGTCTGCACGATGATGTGGTGGGCGACGTAGTAGATCGCACCGGACAGACCCGACTGCGTCGACAACGCGACACCGAACACCATGTAGCCGATGTGGCTGACGAGCGTGAAGGACAGCAGTCGTTTGATGTCGCTCTGCGCAATGGAACCGAAGATGCCGACCAGCATCGTCAACAGGCCACACACCATCAGCACGTTGTCGAGGCTGCCGTCCGGGAAGAGCAGCGTGTGCGCGCGAATGATCGCGTACACACCCACCTTGGTGAGCAAACCGGCGAACACCGCGGTCACCGGGGCAGGTGCCGTGGGGTAGGAGTCGGGAAGCCACGTCGACAGAGGGAAGACCGCGGCCTTGATACCGAATGCGACGAGAAGAACCGCGAAGATCGCCGTTTTCGTACCCGACGGCACGTCGTCGAGGCGGGTGGCCATGTGTGCGAGATTCAGCGTGCCCGTCGCCGCGTAGACCAGTGCGATGCCGAACAGGAAGATCAGCGACGACACCATCGACACCATGACGTACGAGACACCGGCTCGCACGCGGTCGGCGCTCGCACCGAGAGTCAGCAGCACGAACGACGCGGCCAGCAGGACTTCGAATCCGACGAACAGGTTGAAGAGGTCACCGGCGAGGAACGCGTTGCAGACGCCCGCGCTCAGTGCGAGATAAGTCGGCAGGAAGATCGAGACGGGCTGGTTCTCGTTGCCGTCGCGAATACCCTGACCGATCGAGTAGACCATGACGGCCAGCAGCACGATCGCGCTGACCAGAAGCATCAACGCCGACAGGCGATCGACGACGAGCGAGATGCCGATCGGCGACTCCCAGCCACCGACCTGTAGCGCGAACGTGCCGTCGCGGTCGGCCAGGAAGAGCAGCAGGGCGGACACGACGACGACGGCCGTCAGCGCGACGACGGTGATGAACCGTTGCACCCGCGGACGACGACCCGCGATCAGAGTCAGTGCGGCGGCGAAGAGCGGGATGAGGACGGGCAGGGGAGTGAGGGCGGAGATGGCGCCGACGGGGATGGTCATTTCGCGCCTCCCTTCTTCCGCTTCGTCTTCTGACCGCTGCGTTCTGCGGTTCGGTCTTCTTCTGCGCTGTCGATTCCGTCGAGGCCTTTCATCTCGGGTTCGTCGTCGTCGTCGTCGAAGTCACCGTCGTGCAGATCCTCGTAGCATTCGAGATCCTCGAGGTTCTTGAGGTCCTCGATCGGAATCGGGTTGCCGTCGGAGTCGAACGCGTCGCCGCCGAAACTCGGCTCGCCGGTGACGGGGTCGTCGGACCGGTCGCGGTCGGGCATCTCGGCCATCGACCGGCGCTTGGAGACCTTGGTGTCCTCGGGGTCGTTCTCGACGTCGTCCTTCGTGTTGAGCGTGAAGGAGCGATACGCGAGCGCCAGGACGAACGCCGCGATACCCATCGTGATGACGATTGCGGTCAGAATCATGGCCTGCGCCAACGGATCTGCCATCGTGTCGTGAATCGACGTCGTGCGCCCGACGATCGGCGGGGTACCCGTCGGGCCTCCCACCGTCAGCAGGAGGATGTTGATTCCGTTGCCGAACAACAGAAGTCCGAGCAGCATCTTGGTGATCGAGCGTTCCAGAAGCAGGTACACCCCCGTCGCGACGAGGATGCCGACGACGATCAGCATTCCGAGGTTCGCGATCATCGGGCGTTCACCTGGCTCTGCATCTCCACCTGTGCATCGAGACGTGCACCGAGACTTCGGAGTACGTCGAGTACGAGACCGACCACGATGAGGTACACGCCGAGGTCGAAGAACAGCGCGGTGACCAACTTGATGTCACCGAGCACCGGCAGCGTCAGCTCGATCGTCGCCGACGACAATGCGGGCGCGCCCAGGAACATCGACGCGATCGCCGTTCCCGACGCGAAGATCAGACCGAGGCCGAGAATCTTGCCCGCGTCGATCGGAACTGCTTCGCCGAGTTCGTACCGACCACCGGCGAGGTAACGGAGAACGAGGGCGAGACCTGCCGTCAGGCCGCCCGCGAATCCGCCTCCCGGCGCGTTGTGACCGGAGAAGAAGAAGTACACCGACAGCACCATGATCGTCGGGAAGATCAGACGCGTCGTGACCTCGAGGATCAGCGAGCGATGCCGCGGATCGATCAGGTCGCCGCCGAGCAGCCACGTCGTATCGGTGCCGACGCCGCCGTCGGACTGCGTGGCCGGGGCGTCGGACACCCGCGGTGCGCTGCCGAAGCGACGGTTGCGGAACACGAGGCTCGCGACGCCGGTCGCAGCGACGAGGAGCACCGAGATCTCGCCGAGGGTGTCCCACGCACGAATGTCGACCAGCAGCACGTTGACGATGTTCTTGCCGTCGCCGAGGTAGTAGGCCGCGTCGGGGAGTTGCAGCGAGATCGGCTCCGCGCTGCGCGCGTTCATCGCGAACGCGCCGAGAACGGTGACGGTGACGCCGACGGCGATGGCCAGCGCCGCCCGCGGGAGGCGTGAACCGGCCGAGCCACGGTCGTCGACCTCGGCGGGCAGCTTGCGCAGCACGAGCACGAAGACGACGAGCGTCAGCGTCTCGACGAGGAACTGCGTCAGCGCCAGGTCGGGTGCGCCGTGGACGGCGAAGATGACGCCGCAGCCGTAACCGGTGAGTCCGACGAGGATGACGCTGGCCAGACGGTTGCGCATCACCGTCGCGCCGAGGGCGCCGGAAATCATGATGAGCGAGACGATGACCTGCAGCGGAGTGTCGAACCAGACGAAGTTCAGACCCGGTTCGCGTCCGAAGGCGAGCAGCAGCATCGGCAGCAGAACCAGCGTGAGCAGGATGGTTCCCTGCGTCAGAGGAAGCGAACCGCGCTGCGTGGTGCCGGTCAGTCGGAGCGAGATGGTGTCCATCGACTTCAGAACCGAGTCGTAGACGCGGTCGGCGTTGCCGAGTGGCGGGTGCTCGAACTTCAGGCGGTTGACCATGCGGTGCGCGATGAAGAGGGACACACCGCCGACCACGACGATGACCGTCAGACCCAGCGGCAGGTTGAATCCGTGCCACAGCGACAGGTGGTACGACGCCTGGCCGTATGCGTCGAGCGTGCGCGCGTACGGGCTGACAAGGGTGTCGACGACCGGCGAGAAGATGCCCGACACCAGGCCGAGCACCGCGAGGAATGCAGGCGCCGCCATGAAGAGGGCCGTCGGCGCGTGCATGTTCTTGACGGCCGGGCTCGGGCGCTTGAGCTGCTTGCGGCCGAACGCTCCCCACACGAAGCGGATGCTGTAGGTCACGGTGAGGATGGAACCGACGACCAGGCCGGTGACGACGAGCACGCTGACGGTCGTGTTCAGGACCGGCGTCTCGATCACCGCGGACAGCGCCGCTTCCTTGCCGACGAATCCGAGGAACGGCGGCAGACCCGCCATGCTGGCGGCAGCCAACGCGGCGATGACGGCCAACCACGGGGCCTTCTTGCCGAGGTGGGCGAGCTTACGGATGTCGCGGGTGCCGGTCGTGTGGTCGATGATGCCGACGACCATGAACAGCGTGGCCTTGAACATCGCGTGCGCGACGACCATCGTCAGACCCGCCAGCATCGCCTTCTCGGTACCGATCCCGACGAGGACCATCAGAAATCCGAGCTGACTGACGGTGCCGAACGCGAGGACCAGTTTGAGGTCGAACGCGCGCAGCGCTCGCCAGCCGGCCAGGATCATCGACAGCAGTCCGAGCGAGATGACCGTGGCGCGCCACGGCCCGGAGTCGGCGAAGCCGGGCGCCATCCGTGCGACGAGATAGATACCGGCCTTGACCATGGCCGCGGCATGCAGATAGCCACTGACGGGCGTCGGTGCCGCCATCGCGCCCGGCAGCCAGAAGTGCATCGGAACGATGGCCGATTTCGACAACGCACCGATCAGGATCAGGACGATCGCGACGCCGGGCAGCCATCCCGACGGGGCGTCGGCGACGACGTCGGACAGGTTGTAGCTGCCGGCGACCTGACCCAGGACGATGATGCCGACGAGCATCGCGAGGCCACCGGCGGTGGTGACCAGGAGGGCCTGCGTCGCGGCACGGCGTGACGAGGCACGTTCGGCATAGTGGCCGACCAGCAGGAACGACAGGACGGTCGTGATTTCCCAGAAGGTGTACAGGACCAGCATGTTGTCGCTGGTGATGAGACCGAACATGGCACCGGAGAACGCGACCATCTCGGCGGCGAAGATGCCGAGGCGCGGCTCGTCGTCCTCGAAATAACGGGCGCAGTAGAGCAGAATGAGCGCGCCGATACCGAGGACCAGCACCGACATGATCGCGGCCAGTGAGTCGAAGCGCATGTCGACGTTCATCGACAGGCCGGGGGCCCACTCGATGCTGAGGAACTGTTCGGTGTTCCAGTTCGCGACGACCCAGACCAGACTGACGAGCGGAACGAGCGCGAGTGGGAAGAATGCGTTACGGCCCCACCAGCGAACCAGAAGCGGAGCGAGCACGGCCGCGACCGTGTGCGCAATCAAAATAGCGAGCAAAAAGGTACTCCGTCGTCTCGGGTCGCGTCACCCTCGACGGGTGACGCGGTGGTCGTTGGGCGGCGTCGAGTAGGCGAACAAAACGAGAAATCAAGCTCGCGAGCCGTGTGCTCGGCCGGCGAGTATGGGTTGGCTCCCATATTACTTTGCGTGGCCGCGCGGCTCTCGACTGGTGCAAAAAGGACAGACCTGTTGACGGCGAGGGCGTCGGCGCCTACCGTAATCAACGTATGGATTGATAAAGGAGTTGGTTGATTATGAGCGTCACGGACGACAGGCTCGACGGGGCGTTCATGGCGCTCGCCGATCCGGTTCGGCGTGCCATCGTCGCCCGACTCAGTCGTGGGCCGTTGACGGTGAACGATCTCGCCGAACCGTTCGAGATCAGCAAGCAAGCCGTCTCACGGCACATTCAGGTTCTCGAGGCGGCAGGGCTCGTGACCCGGTCACGCGACGCGCAGCGTCGTCCGGTTCATCTGGACTCGGCGCGCCTCGAGGAGCTGACCGCATGGATCGACAAATACCGCATCATCCACGAACAGCAGTTCAGGAAGCTCGATGCACTGCTGGCCAACGACAAGGACTACGGCAATGACTAATCCCGTGACCATCACCGTGCCCGACGGCGTCCCGTTCATCACGATCACGCGTGAGTTCGACGCGCCCGTCGACGCAGTTTTTCGCGCCTACCGAGACCCCGAGCTCGTGGTGTAGTGGCTCGGACCGAACGGCTACGACATGAAGCTCGACACCTACGACTTCTCGACGGGAGGCCGTTACCGCTACGTGCACACCGACCCGGAGGGGGCGACGTTCGCCTTCAACGGTGTCTTCCACGTCGTGCGTGAGAACGACTTCGTGATTCAGACGTTCGAGTACGAGGACGTTCCCGACGTCGTCAGTATCGAGTCGATCACCTTCGTCGATCTCGGCGACGGACGCACTCGCATCGAAGGGCAGAGCACCTTCCCGTCGATCGAGGCGCGCGACGGCATGGCCCAGAGCGGTATGGAGAAGGGCGTCACCGAGGGGTACGAGAGATTGGATACCTTGCTTTCGTGATTCGTACCGCTGGGTTGGCGTATGTGAGAGACCGTCGAATGCTCCAGGCGCGCTCGACCGGGAAAACCGCGTTCTACATGGCAGGCGGGAAGATCGACCCCGGTGAGACGCCCGAGCAGGCTCTGCATCGGGAGATACGCGAGGAGTTGGATGCCGACGTCGTCGACGCCCGGTTCCTCGGCGTCTTCGCCTGCGACGCGTGGGGGCATCCGTCCGGAACCCCGCTCGAGATTCATTGCTTCGTCGCCGAGCTGGGTTCCGAGCCGGTGCCGACCAGTGAGATCGCCGAGATCAGATACTTCACGCGGGACGAGTACGCGGCGATGCCCGACGTCGCTCCCGGCTCCCTCATGGTGTTCGACCACATGAAGAAGCTCGATCTGATCGACTGAAGCAGGTACGGTGTGGGAGAACGTACGTTCTCCCAACCTTTAGGAGCTTCAATGTCGAGCTTGGCGCAGAAGGCAACAACCCTCCTCGAACTCCACAAGCCGGGTGACCCGGTCGTTCTCCCCACGGTGTGGGATGCGTGGTCCGCGAAGCTCGCCGTCGATGCGGGATTCACCGCGCTGACCGTCGGAAGCCACCCGGTGTCCGATTCGATCGGTAAGCCGGACAACGAGGGCATCACGTTCGACGAGTTGCTCGCGCGCATCTCGCAGATCACCGCGGCCGTCGACGTTCCGCTGTCCGTGGACATCGAGTCGGGATACGGCGAAGATCCGAAGCGTCTGATCGACGGCTTGGTCTCGGCCGGTGCAGTCGGCCTGAACATCGAGGACACCGTGCATAGCGAAGGCGGCCGTCTGCGTGAGGCGCAGGAGCATGCGGACTTCGTCGGTGCCCTGCGTGCGGCGTCGGACGCAACCGACGTGCACGTGGTGCTGAACGCGCGCACCGATCTGTTCGTCAAGCAGGTCGGTGACGAGAGCGATCGGGTCGAGCGCGCCATCGAGCGGATGAAGCTCGCCGCGGCTGCCGGGGCGGACTCGCTGTACCCGGTCGGCTTCCACAGCGACGACGACTACAAGCGTCTCGTCGAGGGACTTCCGTTGCCGGTCAACGCAATCGCCAACCCGGCCGACGGCGACCTCTCGCACTTCGCGTCACTCGGCGTGGGGCGCATCAGTTTCGGCCCGCTGTTCCAGGGTGCACTCGCCGGTGAGGCGTCGAAGTTGTTGGCACGCTGGCGCTGACGCGCCCCGTGCGTGCGAATGTACAGCCCGCTGTACATTCGCACTCACGACCCGTAGGCCTCCAGGTGCGCCACTTGCTCGGGATCGAGCGAGGGGCGCACCGTCTTTCGTGCGGTCTCGACGTCGTCGGCCGTGACGAACGCGGCATCCAACGAGCGGCGCATGGCCGTCAGCGCGGCCTCTCGCAGGAGCGCGGAACAGTCGGCGGCCGAGTAGCCGTCGAGGTCGGTGGCGAGCAGATCGAGGTCGACGTCGTCGGACAGCGGCACGGATTTGCTCGACGCACGCAGGATGTCGGCCCGCGCCTCCGCGTCGGGCGGCGGGACGAACACGAGGCGTTCGAGCCTGCCCGGACGCAGCAGCGCGGGGTCGATCAGGTCCGGTCGATTGGTCGCCCCGAGCACGACGACGTCACGTAGCGGTTCGACGCCGTCCAGTTCGGTGAGCAGTGCCGCGACGACGCGATCGCCGACGCCGGAATCGCTGGTCTGTCCGCGTCGAGGTGCCAGTGCGTCGACCTCGTCGAGGAAGATCAGTGACGGTGCCGAGTCGCGCGCACGCTGAAACAGCTCGCGCACAGCCTTTTCCGACGACCCGACCCATTTGTCCATCAGCTCGGCGCCCTTGACGGAATGGACGCTCAGCTGGCCCGAACTTGCCAGCGCGCGCACGAGGAACGTCTTGCCGCAGCCGGGAGGGCCGTAGAGCAGCACGCCTCGGGGCGGCTCGATTCCCAATCGGGAGAACGAATCCGGATGCCGCAGCGGCCACAGCACGGCCTCGGTGAGTGCCTGTTTCGTCTCGACCATGTCGCCGACGTCGTCGAGGGTGAGGCTGCCGATCGCCAATTCCTCTGCGCCGGAACGAGACAGTGGACGAATGACGTCGAGGGCGCCCAGCAGATCCGATTGAACGAGCTGCGGGTCCGACCCATCGGAGCTCGCCCGCGACGCGGCCCGCAATGCAGCTTCTCGGACCAGTGCAGCCAGATCGGCGACGACGAAACCCGGTGTCCTGGCGGCTATCTCGGCGAGCGAGAGACCGTCGGTCGGCGCCGTGCGCAACAGGTGTTCGAGCAGGGCGGACCGTCCTGCGGCGTCGGGAAGTGACAGCGTCAGTTCGCGGTCGCAGAGATCCTGCGCGCGGAGCCGAGAATCGGTGGCCTCGGGATGTGCGGTCGTGGCGACGAACGCCAAGCCTGCAGTGTCCACCGCGCGGCGGAGCTGATCGAGCACGAGGGTCGACGCGGGTTCGGCCGTGGCGGGCAACAGGGCATCGATGTCCGTGATCAGCAGGACGCCCGAGCCGGCGAGACCGTCGATCGCCGAGGAGACGGCGTCGACACGCGCGGATGCGTCCAACGCGCCGATCGACGGGCCGTCGAGTTCTGCGACGGTACGACCGGCGAGGACCGCGCGGGCGAGTGTGGACTTTCCGACGCCCGCGGGTCCGGTGATCAGGACGCCGAGGTGCGCCGACGCGCCGAGCCGCGCGAGCAGCTCCGACTCGTCGAGCGCCAGACGCAGCCATTCGGACAGCTTCGCCTGCTGTGCGGACACCCCGACCAGTTCGGTGACCGGCAGCGCGGCCGGGGTGTCGCGTGCAGTGGTGGGTGTGGACGCCGGTGCTTCGCCCCAGCTGACCGCCGTGTTCGGTTGCACGCTGACCGGACCCGACGGCGACGTGCTCGACACCGTCAGCAGTTCGCTCGTCCACGTGAAGCCGAAGGTTCGAGAGAGTGCCAGCGTCGCGGCAGTGGTGCTCGTGCCCGGGCCGAGGTCGCGGGGCAGGAGCGAAACCGTATCGCCGACGGTGACCACCTTGCCGAGCAGCGCTTGGCGCAACGTCGACTCGGAGATCGAACCCGTCGCCAGCGCCGAACCGCTGACCGTCACCGTCTTCGCGCCGTAGACCGTTACCGGTGCGACGGCGATGGAACCGTCTTCCTTGATGCCCGCGTTCGACAGGGTGACGTCGTCGAGCAGGGCCGTCCGGGGCGGCGTTCCGTCCGGCGCGCGTCCGGCGACCGCGGCCGTGCGACGCGCACCGATCACCGCGATGGCGTCCCATTCGCGGATTCCGAGCGCGGCCAGTACCTCCGGGTGCAGCCGAACGACGCCGCGTCTGGCGTCGGCCGCCGATGTGTTGAGTCGTGCCGTGAGGACCAGCTCCGGGGCTGTCACTGCGGCCCTCGGGGTCGACGCAGACCCAACCGGGCTGCGGAGCGACGCGTGTTACCGGGGGCGCGTCGGATCGCGCGACGCTCGGCGCGACGCTCGGCGGGTTTCGCCTCCCACGCGTAGGGACGGGCCGCGACCCATCGCTGCGAGCGCACGGCGAACGGAATGTGGATCAGGTAGACGAGTACCAGGACCATCAGCAGGATCAGCGGGTAGGTGATCAACGCTGCGGCTGCGAGTGCGACGAGGATGAGCAGCGCGGCGGCCATGCGGGGAGGAACGGATACGGTCTTGAGCGCGAGCGTCGGGATGCGGCTGACCGCCAGCCCCGCTGTGAAGAGCGTCCACCCGACGACGACGTAGAACGACGCCCACCAGCCGTCGCCCCATTCCTGGAACGCCGCGATCGGAGCCAACACGATGAGGGCGCCCGCGGGAGCCGGCACGCCGGTGAAGTACTCGCGGGCGTAGGCCGGTGTGTTGTCGTCGTCGAGCAAGGTGTTGAAGCGAGCCAGGCGCAGGACCATCGCGACGACGTAGATCAGCGCGATGATCCAGCCGGCGCTGCTGCCTTCGAGCAGTGTCACGTACAGCACCAGGGCGGGTGCGACACCGAAGGAGATGGCGTCGGCCAGCGAGTCGAGTTCGGCGCCGATCTTGCTGGTGGCGTCGAGCAGGCGGGCGATTCGCCCGTCGAGGGCGTCGAGAATCGCAGCGGCACCGATCATCGCCAGCGCGACACCGAGTTCGCCGTCGAGCGCGAACTTCAGCGCGGACAACCCGGCGCACAACGCCAGAATCGTCACCACCGACGGCAGGAGTCGAACAGCAGCGGGAGGTCGCGCTCGTCTGGTGATCATCGCACCGACTATCGGGGGAGTTCGGCAAGCACGGTTTCGGCCCCGACTGCGCGCTGACCGCGCTCGACGAGCAACTCGGTGCCCGCGGGGAAGTACGTGTCGAGGCGAGATCCGAATCGGATCAATCCGTACGTGTCGCCGATGGTCAACGTATCGCCGACCTTCGCGTTGTTGACGATGCGGCGGGCGATCAGACCGGCGATCTGTACGACGGCGACGTCGTGGCCCGACGGCGTACGAATGTGCATGCTGTTGCGCTCGTTCACCTCGCTCGCCTCGGCGAGGTCGGCGGACTTGAACTGGCCGCGCCGATGCACGACCTCGATGACCTCGCCACCGACCGGAACACGCTGAACGTGCACGTCGAGGACGGACAGGAAGATGCTGACGCGCGGCACCGGCGTCGTGCCGAGATCGAGCTCGGCCGGCGGAACCGCGGTGTCGACGAGCGTGATCAAGCCGTCGGCAGGGGCCACTACGACGCCCGGTCGATTCGGTGGGACGCGGCCGGGGTGGCGGAAGAACGTGGCGCACGCACCGGCGGCGGTCAGGCCTGCGCGACGCACCCACTTGTGCCTGCGTCCGAGAGCGGCCACGGCCAGCGGGCCTGCGACGAACGGAAGTCCTGCGGGGTGCATCGGCGGGACGGTGTCACGAATCAACTCGACGAAGTGTGCTGCGCCGGTGCGCTGTTCCTGACCGATCGGGGTGGGACGGCGTGCCACTTCGCTCCTTCTTCTCGTGCGTGTTCAGGGCCCGACGAAACGACAGCTGCCGGGGCCTCACAGAGTACGTGAGATGCCCCGGCAGCTGCGTGTGCGCTGTGGGTCAGACCCTCGATCGGCCGGTGACGAGCTTGACCAGGAACAGCAGGATCACTGCTCCGAGCAGGCAGGTCAGGAAGCTGAAGATGAGTCCGCCGCCTTCGACGTCGACGCCGAAAGCCTTGAGTAGCCAACCGCCGATCAGGCCGCCGATGATGCCGACGACGATGTTCAACAGAATGCCCATCGATGCATCCGTCTTCATGATCTTGCTACCGATCCAGCCGGCGAGTCCGCCGATGATGATCCAGCCGATGATTCCTAGGCCCAACATGTGGTGCCCCCTCTTGTGTGTGCCGTGGGTATTGCTCACAGGGGGTGCCCGGGTGGTCGGCGGTTGAAACCTTGACTTAGCTTCGTTCGCTCTCCGTCTTGATGCGCTGCAGGGTCCGGTTCATGCCGTCGACGAGTTCCACGTCGAATTGTTCGATTCCGCCGAGCACGTTCTTCACGAGGAACGTCGAGACCGCGCTGGTTCCCGTCGGTGCTTCACGCTTCTCGACGACGGTGGTACCGCCGTCCTTCGGGGTCAGGGTGTACGACCAGATGGTCTTGTTCTCGTTGACGCGGAACGCGATCGACTTGTTCGGCTCGAAGTCGACGACCTTCGACGTCGTAGGCCAAACGAGCAGGCCCTTCTTGTTGACGTTCAGTGTGGTCGTGCCCTTGCGGACATCGCCGCCGAACACCTTCATCAGCTTGCACTGCGGGCTCCACTCACCCATGCGCTTCAGGTCCGAGACGATCGCCCACACCTTGTCCGGGCTGGCGTCGACGTCGATGCTGGCTTCGAGGGTCTTGCTCACGCGTTCCTCCATCAGGGTTGGTGCTACCTATAGTCACACACACTTCCCCGAAGTGTGGGCAGGATGTCCCAGTCGTCCGCCGCAGATCAGGAAAACCTGCTGACAGCCGGACAAGTGGGACACCACACCCACCCGGCGTCAGAGCTTCCCGAATGCCACGCCCTTGTACGTCCAACCGCACGCGAGGACGGCGTCCTGGATCGGCTTCTTCAGCTCACCGGTCGAGAAGCGGTAGTTGTACACCTGCCCGTACTCGAGCTGCTCGGTGAACGCGTAGGCCGTTCCGAACTGGACGGACGACTTCTGGCCCCGGAACTTCTCCGCGGACGCGGTCAACGAAGGCACCCCTGCTCGCCATTCGACGGCCCACTCCTCGTCCACACCGCGCACCTCGTCGGTGGCCGGGTCGAGCTTCAGCAGAATGCGAAAGACTTTCGACAGTGACGCCTTGGCGAAGATCTCGTACCAGCGCGCGTCGACGATGCGCCACTCCGCGACGAGGTCGACGCCCTCGGCCGATCCGTCGCGGATGACGAACGGCGCGCTCGGACGGTTGACGGCCATCAGTGCGGCGTACACCTCGTCAGGTCTGCGGGCCGGAATGTCTGCGGACGGACGCTTCGTGCCGGTGAACATGTCGAACAAACCCACTGTGGTCTCCTCGTATCTCGTGTGAGAACACGATGACCGGTGAGGCTTGGAATCGACTTGGAGGCTACATCTTCGCGTGCCGTGCGAGCACGAATGCGTACAACCCGTACAGCGCGATGCCGACGCCGGCGAGGACCAACAGAACCTGGCCGAAGGGCTGTTCACCCAGAGTCTTGACGGCACCGTCGACGCCGGTCGCCTTGCTGGGATCGGAGGTGAAGACGGCGACGATCACGAGCGCACCCGTTCCGACGAGCGCGATTCCCTTCGCCGCGTATCCGGCGATCCCGAGACGTTCGACGCCTTTGCCGGTGTGGCCCTCGAGGTCGTCGAGGAAGTTCTTCGACACTCCCTTGTAGACGTGGTAACCACCGACGCCGATGATCACGAGTCCGACGACGATCAGCACGAACTTTCCGAAGCCGTTCTCCATCAGTCGTGCGGTGGTCGACGCGTTCTGTTCGCCGCTCGATTTGCCGGATCCGCGCGCGAAGCCGAACGTGGACCATGCGAAAGCGATGTAGACGACGGCGAGCGACGCGGCCTTGAAGCGGTCCATCGCGCTGCCCTCGTCGGCGTCCGACTTCTTGCCGACGATCGCCTCGACGATCCGCCACAACGCGAGCGCGACGAACGCGACGAACGCGATCCACAGTGCGATGGACCCGCCGGGTTTGCTGCCGAGCTCGGCGAGTGCACCGGACTGGTCGGCGTTGCCTCCCTGCCCGAACGCGAGTCGGATCGCGATGTAACCGATGAGAATGTGCAGTAAGCCGCTGACGAAGTGGCCGCAGCGAGCAGCCTTTTCGAATGCGCTGTTCTGTTGTACGCGCTCGGCCGCGTTACTTGCGTTCGTGTTCATATTTCAGCCCCCGAATCCGTGTGGTGCGCGGCGTACCCCTGCCGACGACATGTTCAAACACGCTCCGCGCGCCTACGAGCTTTCCGGTAACACGAGGCGAACACTGGTCGATAGAACGAACGAGAAATTCAGGCCAATCAGAAGTTGTTCGGAGTGATCGATCGTGAACTTTCCAACGATCTTGCGTCGTTCCAGGGCGGGAGTGCCGCTTCTGGAGTCCGCGCGTATGACCGGAAGTCCCCGTACGTGGCCGAGTGAGAAGCTCGAACGCCTCTTGACTCCTCGCGAGATCGACATGGTCAGACGAGGGCTGGTGTAAGTCCTCGGCGCTGACCACTCCGGAACGGCATAATCGGTGCGTAACGAACCGGCTGTTCTGGAGGGTCATGAAGCCTGCAATTCTCAGCGTGGACGACGACCCGGGGGTCTCTCGATCCGTCGCACGCGATCTGCGCCGTCACTACGGCGAGAAGTACCGCATCATCCGGGCCGAGTCCGGAGCGCAGGCGCTCGATGCATTGAAGGAACTGAAGCTGCGCGGTCAGCCCGTCGCGGTGCTCTTGGCCGACTATCGCATGCCGCAGATGAACGGCATGGAGTTCCTCGAACAGGCGATGGACCTGTACCCCTATGCGCGCCGCGTGCTGCTCACGGCGTATGCCGACACGGACGCGGCCATCGAGGCGATCAACGTCATCGACCTCGACTACTACCTGCTCAAGCCGTGGGATCCGCCCGAGGAGAAGCTCTACCCGGTGCTCGACGCCCAGCTGGAGGCATGGGCGTCGTCGAACCACCGGCCGGTGGAAGAGACCAGGATCATCGGCCATCGCTGGTCGGCACGGTCGTCGGAGGTTCGCGAATTCCTGGCTCGCAATCAGCTGCCGTATCGCTGGTACATGGCCGACGAACCCGAAGGTGCCCGCCTGTTGACGTCGGCGGGTGTCGACGACACGGTGTGTCCGGTCGTCGTCACAGCCGAAGGTAAGGCGCTCTGTTCGCCGACCGACGCCGAACTCGGCGATCACCTCGGCTTGACGACCACACCGTCGAACGCGTTCTACGACCTCGTCGTCATCGGTGGTGGTCCCGCCGGATTGGGTGCTGCCCTGTACGGGGCGTCGGAAGGACTGCGCACGACGCTCATCGAGCGCACCGCGACGGGTGGTCAGGCCGGCCAGAGCTCGCGCATCGAGAACTACCTCGGATTTCCCGACGGAGTTTCCGGCGCTCAACTGGCCGAGCGGGCGCGTCGGCAGGCATTGAAGTTCGGCGCCGAGGTGGTGACGACGCAGGACGTCGTCTCGTTGGAAGCGAACGGCGCTGCCCGGACGGTTCGTTTCGCCGACGGCAGCAGCATCGATGCGCAGACGGTCATCTTGTCGACGGGCGTCGCGTATCGGCAGTTGACGACGCCGGGCATCGAGAATTTCACGGGTCGCGGCGTCTTCTACGGTTCGGCGATGACGGAGGCCACGCGCTGCGCCGAGCAGGACGTCTACATCGTCGGCGGTGCGAACTCGGCAGGCCAGGCTGCGGTGTATCTGGCCCGCGGCGCGAAATCGGTGACCATTCTGATTCGCGCGCAGTCGCTCGAGGCGTCGATGTCGTACTACCTGATCAAGCAGATCGAGGAGAACCCGAAGATCACGGTGCGCACGTGCACCGAAGTCGTCGGCGTCGGCGGCGACGATCACCTCGAATCGATCACGCTGCACGACCGCGTCACCGACACGGACGAGACCGTTCCCGCGCAGTACCTGTTCCTGTTCATCGGCGCGGCGCCGCGCACCGACTGGCTCGACGGCTTCGTCGAGCGTGACGAACACGGTTTCGTCGTGACGGGTCCCGACCTGGTGGTCGACGGCAAAGCCCCGAGCGGGTGGGACCGCGAACGGCTTCCGCACCACCTGGAGACGAGCGTTCCCGGCGTCTTCGCGGCGGGCGACGTACGGTCCGATTCGGCGAAACGCGTCGCGTCGGCGGTAGGAGAAGGAGCGATGGCCGTCATGCTCGTGCACAGATATCTGGCGAACCCATGACCGCCCAGTGCTCTCCGGACGAGCTGAAGACGCTGTTCCTGTTCGAGCATCTGACCGACGACCAGCTGGAGCGACTGTGCCAGGAAGGGCACGTCGAGATCATCGAGCCCGGCCCGGTGTTCGCCGAAGGCGATCCGGCCACGTGCTTCTACGTACTGATCGAGGGATCGCTGGTGCTGTCGAAGCTGTCCGGCGGCGAGGATCTTGTCATCAACCGGACGTCGCAGCGCGGTGTGTACGCGGGTGCATGGCAGGCCTATCTCCGTGACCGGGTGCCGCAGGTGTACCCGGGTTCCATGCGGGTCACCGAGCGGTCGAGGTTCTTCGTGCTCGATGCGGACTGCTTCGCCGAGATCGTCTCCGAGTGGTTTCCGATGGCTTTGCACCTGCTGGAAGGACTGTTCTTCGGAAGCCGCAACACCAAGCAGATCGTCGAACAGCGAGAGCGTCTGCTTGCGCTCGGCTCGCTGTCCGCGGGACTGACGCACGAGCTGAACAACCCGGCCGCGGCGGCCGTACGTGCGACGTCGGCGCTGCGCGATCGCGTCGCACACATGCGGCAGAAGCTGAAGATGATCGCCAACGGTTCGCTGGACCCCGGCTCGTTGACGTCGCTCGTCGGACTGCAGGAGGAAGCCGTCGAACTGGTCGCGAAGGCTCCCAAGCTGTCGCCGCTCGAGGCGTCGGACCGCGAGGACGAGCTGGGCGACTGGTTCGACGATCACGACATCTCGGGTGGCTGGGACATCGCGCCGACGTTCGTGCAGGCGGGCCTCGACGTGGCGTGGCTCGACAAAGTCGTTGCGACCGTGGACGATTCGCAGCTACTCGAAGGCGCGATTCGATGGCTCAACTACACCGTCGAGACCGAGTTGCTGATGAACGAGATAGCCGACTCGACAACGCGTGTGTCGACGTTGGTCGGTGCTGCGAAACAGTATTCGCAGATGGATCGGGCGCCGTACCAGACCGTCGACATTCGTGATCTGCTCGACAGCACGTTGGTGATGTTGGCGCGCAAGATCGGTGACGACATCACCGTGGTCAAGGACTACGACGCATCGGTCCCGCCGATCCCCGCGTACGCCGCCGAGCTGAACCAGGTGTGGACCAACCTGATCGACAACGCGGTACAAGCGATGGCAGGCGAGGGCACGTTGACGGTACGGACGCGTCGCGACCACGATCAGGTGCTGGTCGAGGTGTGCGACACGGGTTCCGGTGTGCCGGAGGATATTCAGTCTCGAATCTTCGAACCGTTCTTCACCACGAAACCCGTGGGGGAGGGGACCGGACTCGGACTCGACATCTCATGGCGCATCGTCGTCAAGAAACATCGAGGCGACCTGTCCGTGCAGTCCGTTCCCGGTGACACCCGATTCGTCGTCAGGCTCCCGATCGAGCCTGCAGCAGCGCCAGAGGAGGATCGATGAGCGAACACATTCCCGGAATCGACACCGAGGTCGCACCGTCGGGGCCAGGGTGTCTCGAATGTTCCGAAGCGAGCGGATGGTGGTTTCACCTGCGGCGCTGCGCGCAGTGCGGCCACATCGGGTGCTGCGACTCCTCGCCGTCGCAGCATGCGAGCAAGCACGCCGAGAGCACGGGCCACCAATTCATTCGCAGTTACGAACCGGGGGAGACCTGGTACTACAGCTACGCCGACGAGACGATGTACGACGGACCGGAACTGGCCCCGCCGCAACATCATCCACTGGACCAGTCGACGCCCGGCCCTGCGGACCTGGTGCCGTCGGACTGGCAGCGATACCTCAACTGACATGGGCGAGAACAAGACCGCGGCGACGGACGTCGACGCGCTCGCATGGCTGCAGGCCGTCGAACATCCCGTGCGGCGTGCCGACGGCCTTGCGCTGCACGACATGATGTCTCGCGTCACCGGCGAGCCTGCTGTCATGTGGGGGCCGTCGATGGTCGGTTACGGCGAGTATCACTACACGTATGCCAGTGGGCGCGAGGGAGATTCGTTGGCCGTCGGTTTCTCGCCGCGAAAGACATCGCTCGCGCTGTACGGCCTCACGTACGCACCCAGGGCGAAGGCCATGCTGGAGCAGCTGGGCAAGCACAAGGCGGGCGCGGGGTGTCTGTACGTCAACAAGCTCGCCGACGTCGACACCGCCGTGCTGGAGAAGATGATCGAGGTGTCCTATCCCTACGTGATCGGTACTCTCGGGACCTGACGCTCATCGCGGAGGACGTGTTCGTGCTTCTGGTCGACGATGTCTCCGGCAAACCGATCGTCGACAGCACCAAGTTCCCGAGGGTGCTCGCCGGTGCAGTGGTGCTCGAGCTCGCGATGAGTGGGGCGGTGCGTCTCACCGGCAAGGGCGAGCAGGTCAAGGATGGCCGGCTGGTGGTGTCCGGCCCGCCTCCGCAGGACGAGTTGCTCGCCCGCGCACATGCGTTCGTGGGTACGCAGAAGAATCCACCGAAGCCGCAGAAGGTCATCGAGAAGCTGCAGCGAAACCTGAACAAGGAACTGGGATCTCGTCTTGCAGCGCAGGGTTCGGTCATCGAAGAACGCAAGAACGTTCTCGGACTGTTCCCGACGACCACCTGGCCCGCTCGGGATACGACGCACGAGAACCGACTTCGTCAGTGGATCGGCAGCGCGATCGTCGACGGCACCACCCCGACCGCGCCGATTTCGGCATTGATCTCACTGCTGTCGGCCGTCGACGCGATACACAAGGTGCTGCCAGGCGTCGACAAGAAGGCAGCGAAGAAACGCGCCAAGGAGATCGCCGAGGGTGACTGGGCCGGTGCGGCGGTCCGCAAGGCGGTGCAGGACGTCAACGCCGCGGTCATGACGGCGATCATCGTGCCCGCGGTCGTGGCGGGGTCGTCCTAGCTGTAGGCGAGCACGTCACCGTTCACTACGAACGACGAAGGGGCCCGGCTGATGCCGGGCCCCTTCGTCGTTCGGGAACTCACGAGTTCGACTGAGTCTGCCCCTCCTGCGACTCCGCGAACTCCTGGGTGTCGAATACCTCGCCGCGCAGCGGGTCGACGAGACCGTCGTCGCCGGAGTATTCGACCGCGCCGGTCTCCGGGTGGACCTCCAGCGCCTCCGTCGGCACCTCGTGCACGGCGAGCACGACGGTTCCGCCGGTCGGCGTCGTGAGACCGGCGGTGGATGGTCCGAGACCGGAGAAGGTCGACGAAATGCCGCCTCCACGAGGTTTTTTCGCTGCCGCGCCGTTACCGGAGCCGTTGCCGTTCTCGGAGGCGGTGTTGGTCTGAGTCACACGCACGTAGCGCGGCGTCGTGGCGACGTCGTACCGGAATGCCTTGAGCATCGACACGCACGCAAGCACGAGGACGACCGAGAACGGAACCGCTGTCGCGATCGACATGGTCTGCAGCGCGGTCAACGAACCGGCCCCGCCGATGAGAAGCAGCACCGCGGCGACGATGCCTTCGAGAACGGACCAGTACACGCGGGTCACCTTGGGTGTCTCGAGATCGCCTCCGGTGGACAGGATGTCGATCACCAGAGATCCGGAGTCCGAGGACGTGACGAAGAAGAAGACGATGACGAATATCGCCAGGACGCTCGTCACGATGCCGAGAGGCAGACCGCCGAGCAGCTGGAAGAGGGTCGTGTTGGTGTCGACTGCGCCGTCGACGAGAAGGTCGCCGTCGTTGCGCTGACGCAGGATGCCTGCGTCGCCGAAGATCGTGAACCACAGCGAGCCGATGATCGTCGGTGCCAGGAGCACGCCGAACACGAACTCACGGATGGTGCGGCCTCGTGAGATACGGGCGATGAACATGCCGACGAACGGTGCCCAGCTCATCCACCAGCCCCAGTAGAAGATGGTCCATGCTCCCGCCCATCCGTCGTCGGCGAATGGTGATGTGCGGAGCATCAGTTCGGGCAACGCCTGTACGTAGCCGCCGAGGTTCTGAACCCAGGACTTCATCAGGAACAGAGTGGGACCGAGGAGGAGGACGAAAAGCGCGAGGCTGGCAGCGAGACCCATGTTGATGTTCGACAGCCACTTGAGGCCCTTGGTCACGCCGGACACGACCGAGAACGTCGCGAGTCCCGTGACGACGACGATGAGCCCGACGACGAGCCAGTTGTCGGTCTCGACCCAGCCGAGGTAGTCGAGCCCGGCGGAGATCTGTTGAACGCCGAAGCCCAGAGACGTGGCGACGCCGAACAATGTGCCGACGATGGCGACGACGTCGATCGCATGACCGATGACGCCTTCGATTCGTTCGCGGCCGAGCAGAGGCTCGAGGAGCCACCGGATGGAGAGGGGACGACCTTTGCGATACGTCATGTACGCGAGTCCGAGACCGACCACGACGTAGATCGCCCACGCATGGAGACCCCAGTGGAAGAGCGTCAACTCCATGGCTTGATTGGCCGCCGCGTCGGTCGATCCGGCGATGCCACCGGCTTCGGGCGGAACCACGTAGTGCGACAACGGTTCTGCCACACCGTAGAAGACGAGGCCGATGCCCATTCCCGCGCTGAACAACATCGCGAACCACGACAGCACACCGAATTCGGGCTTCTCGTCGTCGCGGCCGAGGCGAATGTTGCCCACCCGACTCACTCCGCAGTACACCGCGAACACGACGAATCCGGTGGCGGCGAGGATGTACCACCAGCCGACGCCGTCCGTGATCGCCTTGTTGAGAGACTCGAACGCGCCCTCGGCGGTGCCGGCGAAGACGATGGTGAACGCGATCATCACGAAGATGATGACGGAAGCCGGGATGAAGACGGGTTTTCGAAGTCCGTTCCACGCTTCCGAGACGGCGTTGGGTTTCTTCGGGGAATTCAAGATTTCCGTCCTCACAATTTCGTATGCGAATCGTGGACGGCGGCCGATGCGAGGTCGCAACCATGCCGGGCCGACCACTCTCGGGTTCTCGTGCTTATCTCTAATTTGGGTCAAGTGCCGGTAAACACCATAACGGACCGATGGAATGCAGGCGAACAGCTCGCGCACTACTGTTTCGTAACGTGCCGCAAACACTTCTCGTGGTGGTCCTGGCGCTCGGTGCCGCCCTGTGCATCGCGATCGGAACGGTCGTTCGCCAACGCACTGCGGCTGAAGTTCCCCTCGAGGACGTCGGCGTACTCGGTCCTATCACGACGCTGGTGAAGCGGCCGGTCTGGTGGGTGGGAACGGTCGTCGGCATCGGCGGCTACGCGCTTCAAGCTGCCGCGCTCGGGCTTGGATCGTTGCTGTTGGTGCAGCCGCTGTTGGTTCTGTCCCTGCTCTTCGCGTTACCGCTCGGCGCCCGATTCTCCCATCGCGCGATCTCGGGTGCGGAATGGCTGTGGGCCGCGATCCTGACGGCGTCGGTCGCAATTCTCGTCGTCGTGGGCGACCCGAAGCCCGGCATCGAACGGGCCGAGGCGCGGCACTGGGTGGTGATCTGTCTCGTCGGCATTCCATTCGTGGCGTTGTGCGTGTTCGCCGCGCAGCGCAGTACGGGATCGCGTCGCGCCGTACTTCTCGGATCGGCAGGCGGCGCGCTGTTCGGTGTGGCGGCCGTGCTGACGAAAGGCGTCGTGCATCTCTTATCGCGTGGCGTGGTCCCGTTGCTGACGTCGATCGAGTTGTACGCGTTGATCGTCGTGGCCGTGTGCGCGATCTCGTTGCAGCAATCGGCGTTCCAAGCGGGGGCGCTGCAGGCATCGCTCCCGGCGACGACGGTCATGGAACCCGTCGTCGCGTCGGCGCTCGGGTTTCTGGTTCTCGGCGAATATCTCGACGCCGACCGCGACGTCGCCGTCGTGCTCGTCGTGGCGCTGTCGGCCATGATCGCCGCGACGGTAGCGCTCGCCAGGTCGTCGGCGCAGGGAGAGACGTCGGTTCCGGTCGGGCCGTAGCTGCGGTTCGCCCGCGTCGGCGACCTTGCACTCGCCATGGTCGAGTGCTAGAAATGGCTTTGGCACTCGCGCCTTGTGAGTGCCAGGTCGGGACGGTGAGGCTGGGAATCATCGACACCCCTGGTCGTCCGTCGCGGGCACCGAACTCGGCCGAGCAAGTGCAGATGGAGCGACTGGCACCCGGTCGCTCTGCGTGTCACCCCCAATCCGGAGGATCACTTCGCAATGGCCAAGATCATCGCGTTCGACGAAGAGGCACGCCGTGGCCTCGAGCGAGGCCTCAACGCCCTCGCCGATGCAGTAAAGGTGACGTTGGGCCCCAAGGGTCGCAACGTCGTGCTCGAGAAGAAGTGGGGAGCTCCCACGATCACCAACGATGGTGTCTCCATCGCCAAGGAGATCGAGCTCGAAGATCCCTACGAGAAGATCGGTGCCGAGCTCGTCAAGGAGGTCGCCAAGAAGACCGACGACGTCGCAGGTGACGGCACCACCACCGCTACCGTTCTCGCCCAGGCTCTGGTTCGCGAAGGTCTGCGCAACGTCGCAGCCGGCGCCAACCCGCTCGGCCTGAAGCGCGGCATCGAGAAGGCTGTCGCAGCCGTCACCGAGTCGCTGCTGTCCTCCGCCAAGGAGATCGACACCAAGGAGCAGATCGCTGCTACCGCTGGTATCTCCGCAGGCGACGCGTCCATCGGCGAGCTCATCGCCGAGGCCATGGACAAGGTCGGCAAGGAAGGCGTCATCACGGTCGAGGAGTCCAACACCTTCGGCCTGCAGCTCGAGCTCACCGAGGGCATGCGCTTCGACAAGGGCTACATCTCGGCGTACTTCGCCACCGATGCAGAGCGTCAGGAAGCCGTCCTCGAAGACGCGTACATCCTGCTCGTCAGCTCCAAGGTTTCCACGGTCAAGGACCTGCTGCCGCTGCTGGAGAAGGTCATCCAGTCCGGCAAGCCGCTGCTGATCGTCGCCGAGGACGTCGAGGGCGAAGCTCTCTCCACCCTCGTGGTCAACAAGATCCGCGGCACCTTCAAGTCCGTTGCCGTCAAGGCTCCCGGCTTCGGTGACCGCCGCAAGGCTCAGCTCGCCGACATCGCCATCCTCACGGGCGGCGAGGTCATCAGCGAAGAGGTCGGCCTCTCGCTGGAGACTGCAGGCCTCGAGCTCCTCGGCCAGGCACGCAAGGTCGTCGTCACCAAGGACGAGACCACCATCGTCGAAGGCGCGGGCGACTCCGACGCCATCGCCGGACGCGTCAGCCAGATCCGCGCCGAGATCGAGAACTCCGACTCCGACTACGACCGCGAGAAGCTGCAGGAGCGCCTGGCCAAGCTGGCCGGTGGCGTTGCAGTCATCAAGGCCGGAGCTGCGACCGAGGTCGAGCTCAAGGAGCGCAAGCACCGCATCGAAGACGCAGTGCGCAACGCGAAGGCAGCCGTCGAAGAGGGCATCGTCGCCGGTGGTGGCGTCGCACTGCTGCAGGCTTCGCCCGCAGTCGACTCGCTCAAGCTGGACGGCGACGAGGCAACCGGCGTGAACATCGTTCGCGTCGCCCTCGAAGCACCGCTGAAGCAGATCGCGTTCAACGCAGGCCTCGAGCCCGGCGTCGTCGCAGAGAAGGTCCGCAACCTCCCGTCCGGCCACGGCCTCAACGCCGCGACCAACGAGTACGAGGACCTGCTCGCTGCAGGCATCAACGACCCGGTCAAGGTCACCCGCTCGGCACTGCAGAACGCAGCGTCCATCGCGGCTCTGTTCCTGACGACCGAGGCCGTCGTCGCCGACAAGCCCGAGAAGGCCGGAGCGCCCGTCGGCGACCCGACCGGTGGCATGGGCGGCATGGACTTCTGAGTCCGTTCCCTCGCCGACAAGCCCGGTTCCTCTTCGGAGGGGCCGGGCTTTTTCGTGCCCTGGGCGCCGCGCGCAGGTTGCAGCGAATGCGCGGGTTGCAACGTGCGCGTGGGCTGGAAGGTGCGCGGTTGGTGTGGGTGCTCGGCCGGGGGTGCTGCGCGCGCAGGTTGCAGCAAGTGCGCGGGTTGCAACGTGCGCGTGGGCTGGAAGGTGCGCGAAACTCGGCCGATCGCACCTAGGCTCGCGGTATGGCATCGGACGCTATCGAACTCGAGGTGGGCGAGCGGACTGTCCGCGTCTCGAACCCCGACCGGGTGTACTTCCCGGAGAGCGGGGCGACGAAGCTCGATCTGGTCGAGTACTACCTGAGCGTCGGCGACGGAATCGTCCGCGCACTCCGAGAGCGGCCGTGCATGATGCACCGCTTCCCGAAGGGACTCGCCGGGGACAAGGTGCACCAGAAGCGGGTGCCGAACGGTGCGCCGCCGTGGCTCGAGACCGTGCGCGTGAAGTTCCCTCGCTACAACCGAACCGCCGACGAACTGTGCGTCACCGAACTAGCGCACGTCGCGTGGGCGGTTCAGATGTCGACCGTCGAGTTCCACCCGTGGAACAGCCGTCGAGCCGACGTGGAGAGCCCCGACGAGTGGCGCATCGACCTCGATCCCATGCCGGACTGCCCGTTCGACCGGGTTCGACGAGTCGCGGGCGTCGTGCACGAGGTGTTGGACGAGATCGGCGCCGTCGGATGGCCGAAAACCTCTGGGGGACATGGGCTGCACATCTACGTACGTATTCGGCCGGACTACGGATTCAAGGATGTTCGCAGGGCCGCACTGGCTTTCGCGCGGGAAGTCGAGCGTCGCGCTCCCGACGACGTGACGACGGTGTGGTGGCGTAAGGATCGTGACCCCGCAAAGCTTTTCGTGGACTACAACCAGAACGCACGCGATCACACGATCGCCAGCGCGTACTCGGTTCGGGGCAATCAGCAGGCGACGGTGTCGACGCCGATCGAGTGGGACGAGATTCCCGACGTCGATCCGCGCGAGTTCACGATCTTCACGGTGCCGAAGCGCTTCGAGAAGCTCGGCGACCTGCACGCGGGTATCGACGACGCGGTCTTCTCGCTCGACCCGTTGATCGAATGGGCGGAGCGAGACGAGCGGGAAGGGCTGTCGGAGCCCGAAGACTGAGTCGACCTAGGAGCCCAACGATCGGACCGCTCCCCGAACGGCGTCGAGGTGCGCGGCCATGGCGTCGGCTGCCTCCTGGTAGTTGCCGGAACGGATGCCGGCGACGATGGCGTCGTGCTCGATGTTGGACATCTCCCGTCGTCGGGCAACGAGGTTGAGAGTCTCGGACTGCCGGGTCAGTGCGCCGCGGATGTCGACGATGATGGCCTCGAAGACGCGGTTCTTTCCTGCGCGGGCGATGGCGGTGTGAAATTGGCCGTCGAGCGCGACCCAGGCCTGGTGGTTGTCCTCGCGCCGCATGCGGTCGGTCAGGTCCGTGAGGATCTGCAGGTCCTCGTCGGTGCGCCGTTCGGCGGCCCAGCCCGCGGACGGAATCTCGACGTGCGGCCGAGCCTCCATCAGTTCGCGTGCTTCGTAGTTGCCGATGTCGAGGTCTCCGGTGACGCGGTCGCGCACGACGAAAGTGCCTCTGCCCGTTTTGGTTTCGGTCAGTCCGAGCGCGGTGCAGGATCGCAGTGCCTCACGGATGACCGAGCGGCTGACGCCATGGCGAGCGGCCAGTGCGGATTCGGCAGGGAGCTTGTCGCCGACCTCGAGTTGGCCCGACACGATGGCGTCGCGCAGATCTGCGAACACTGCTTCGGCGGCGCTCATCCTCGTTGCGGTCGGCTGACTGACCGCCCAGCTGTCCGACAGGCTCATGTCTGAATAGTCCCCTTCTCGCTGATCGGGAGTCAAACGGCGGGAGTGGAGCCTCCGGAATGACCATAGAACCTGGGTTGACGCGTTGCGTGGCTTGGTTCACACTCTAACCTGTCAGACAGCCGGACAGCCGGACAAACCAAGGAGCATGCAGTGGCGGTCACCCGTGTCGAGAAGGACCTTCTCGGCGAGCGCGAGATACCCGACGAGAGCTACTGGGGCATCCACACCCTGCGAGCGCTGGAGAACTTCCCGATCACCGGTCGCGCCATCAACACGAACGGGCACCTCATCCGGGGTCTCGCTGCCGTCAAATGGGCAGCGGCGGCCGCCAACGAAGAACTCGGCATCCTCGACGCCACTCGCGGCAATGCCATCCGTCAGGCGTGCCAGGAGATTCTCGACGGGAAGCTCCACGAGCAGTTCGTCGTCGACGTCATCCAGGGCGGCGCAGGCACGTCGACCAACATGAACGCCAACGAGGTGATCGCCAACCGAGCGCTCGAGATCCTCGGGTATGTCCGCGGCGACTACTCCCATCTGCACCCGAACGAGCACGTCAACGCCAGTCAGTCCACCAACGACGTCTATCCGACGGCCGTCAACATCGCGACCATCTACGCGGTCCACGAACTGATCGGGTCGCTGAAATTCCTGCGCGACGCGTTCCAGCGCAAGGCCGTCGAGTTCGCCACCGTCGTGAAGATGGGACGTACGCAGCTGCAGGACGCGGTACCGATGACGCTCGGCCAGGAGTTCGGCACCTACGCGATCATGATCGACGAGGACTGCTCGCGGCTGGAGGAAGCCGCGCTGCTCGTCGGCGAGATCAACCTCGGTGCGACGGCCATCGGAACCGGGCTGAACGCGCCCGTCGGATATACGACGTCGGCCTGCGAGCATCTGCGACGCAAGACCGGGCTTCCGCTCGTCACCGCGACCGATCTGATCGAGGCGACGCAGGACGTCGGCCAGTTCGTGCACCTGTCCGGCGTGCTGAAGCGCGTCGCGGTGAAGCTGTCGAAGATCTGCAACGACCTGCGTCTGCTGTCGTCGGGTCCGCGCGCCGGGCTCAACGAGATCAATCTTCCTGCGATGCAAGCCGGTTCGTCGATCATGCCCGGCAAGGTGAACCCGGTGATCCCGGAGGTCCTCAACCAGGTCGCCTACGAGGTGATCGGACACGACGTCACCATCACGATGGCCGCCGAGGCAGGACAGTTGCAGCTCAACGCATTCGAGCCGATCATCGTGAAGTCGTTGTCGGAGGGCATGGCCCACCTCGGTGCGGCGTGCCGCACCGTCGCCACGCGATGCGTCGACGGCATCACCGCCAACGCCGACCTGCTGCGTGACCGCGTCGAGAACTCCATCGGACTCGTGACCGCACTCAGCCCGTACCTCGGGTACGTCGAGTCGACGGCAATCGCCAAGGAAGCTCTGCTGACCGGGCGCAATGTCGTCGACCTCGTTCTCGAGAAGAAACTGCTCGCCCGCGACGAACTCGATCGTCTGCTCAGCCCCGAACATCTCGCCAACCTCCGCGTCGTGCCGACCGAGCACGCCGACGCCCCAGCAACCTCGACAAGGTAGGACCCATGACCGTCGACAACACGAGACCGATAGTCGAGGAAGAACTCGGTTATCGAAAGTCGCTGGCACCACGCCAGATTCAGATGATCGCGATCGGTGGCGCCATCGGCACCGGTCTGTTCATGGGCGCCGGTGGACGCCTGCACGATGCAGGCCCCGCGCTGGTCCTCGTGTACGCCCTGTGTGGATTCTTCGCGTTCCTGATCCTGCGGGCGCTCGGCGAACTCGTCATGCACAGGCCGTCGTCGGGCAGCTTCGTGTCGTACGCACGCGAATTCTTCGGTGAGAAGATGGCGTTCGCGGCCGGCTGGCTGTACTGGATGAACTGGGCGATGACAGCGGTCGTCGACGTCACCGCCGTCGCGCTGTACATGAACTTCTTCAAGAAGTACTGGGCACCGCTCGGACACGTCGATCAGTGGGTGTTCGCGCTGATCGGGCTGGTGCTCGTGCTCGGCTTGAACCTGGTGTCGGTCAAGGTGTTCGGTGAGCTCGAATTCTGGTTCGCACTGGTCAAAGTCATTGCCCTGGTGACGTTCTTGGCCGTCGGTGTGTACTACGTGCTGTTCGGAACGCCGATCGACGGGCAGTCACCCGGCCTGAGCGTCATCACCGACAACGGTGGATTGATTCCCAACGGGTTGCTTCCTGCGATCGTCGTCATCCAGGGTGTCGTGTTCGCGTACGCGTCGATCGAATTGGTCGGAACCGCAGCAGGTGAGACGGCCGAGCCGGAGAAGGTCATCCCGAAGGCCATCAACACGGTCATCGTGCGCATTCTCGTGTTCTACGTCGGATCGGTTCTGTTGCTGTCGCTTCTGTTGCCCTACACCGCATATCACGCGGGGGAGAGTCCCTTCGTCACGTTCTTCGGTGCGATCGACGTGCAGGGTGCCGACGCGATCATGAACCTCGTCGTCCTCACGGCGGCGCTGTCCTCGCTGAACGCCGGACTGTATTCGACGGGCCGCATTCTGCATTCGATGGCGGTCGCCGGGTCGGCGCCGAAGTTCGCCGCACGAATGAACAAGGCAGGTGTGCCGTACGGCGGCATCGCGTTGACGGCACTCGTCGCGCTCGCCGGCGTCGGACTGAACGCGGCCGTGCCTGCGCAGGCGTTCGAGATCGTCTTGAACTTGGCTGCTCTCGGTATCATCAGCGCGTGGGGTGTCATCGTCATGTGCCAGCTGAAACTGTGGTGGCTCGCGCGCCGCGGGACTCTGGAGCGGCCGAAGTTCCGCATGTTCGGTGCGCCCTACACGGGCATCGCAACACTGGGCTTCCTGCTCGCCGTGCTGATTCTGATGGCGTTCGACAAGCCGGTGGGCACGTGGACCATCGCGTCCATCCTGTTCATCGCACCTCTTTTCGTTGCCGGCTGGTTCCTGTGCCGCAATCGGATTCGCACACTTGCAGAAGATCGAGAGGTATGACCGCTTGTCTTACATCGCCCTCCTGACCACGGGTGGCACGATCGCCAGCAGCCGTGACGAGAACGGCGTCAGCCGCCCCGGCGCAGCGCGGTTCGACCTCGCCGCCGAGGTGAAGGTCGTCGACCTGATGTCCAAGGACAGCTCGAGTTTCGACTTCGCGGACATGGACCGCATCGTCGACGCGGTTGCCGAGGCGCTGGAGGACACGGAGTGCGACGGCGTCGTCGTTCTGCACGGCACGGACACCATGGAGGAGAGCTCGCTTCTCGTTGATCTGTTCCACGACGACCCTCGCCCGGTCGTGTTCACCGGGGCTCAGCGTACATCCGATCATTCCGACCCCGACGGGCCGGCGAATGTCGATGCAGCTGTGCGTGCTGTGACGGATTCGGCGAACCGAGGCCGTGGGGTTCTCGTGGTGTTCGGCGGACGCACGCTGCCTGCGCGGGGGTTGTGGAAGTGCCACACGTCCGAGCTCGACGCGTTCGCCAGTTCGGCCGAACCCCGAACCGTGCTGCCGCGCAGTGCGATTGCCGGCGTCCGCGTCGACATCGTCGCGCTCTACCCGGGTGTCGACGCGGTGGCGATCGACGCGTACCGCGCCGCGGGCACCCAGGGCATCGTGCTGCAGGCACTCGGCTCGGGGAACACGAATGCGGATGTGGTCGCGGCGGTGAAAGCCTGTACGGCCGAGGGTGTTCCGGTCGTCGTGACCACGCGCGTGCCCGTCGGCGAGATCGAGCCGAGCTACGGCGGCGGGGGAGGCGGGGCAGACCTCGTCGACGCGGGTGCCGTGTTCTCGCCGGTGCTCCGGGCCGGTCAGGCGCGGGTACTGCTGGCGGCGCAGATCGCTACCCGGGTATAACGCTCCCTGATTCCAGGAAATATGCGGGATCCCGCGGATTTCGTGGAGTTGGGGAGCACCATGCACCCCTCTCCGTCCGCGGGGATACTGGACACCATGACTCGAGCTTTGTTGATCGTCGACGTTCAGAACGATTTCACCGAGGGCGGCGCGCTCGGTGTCGACGGCGGTGCGCACGTCGCCCGAAAGGTGAGCACGCTCCTCGCCCGGGAAGGCGACGAGTACGACGTCATCGTGGCTTCGCGCGACTGGCACGACGCCGACAGCGACAACGGGGGACACTTCGCGACGGACGAGGCCCCGAACTTCACGACGACTTGGCCGGTGCACTGTGTCGCGGGTACGGAAGGCGCCGAGTACCACCCCGATCTGTCCACGGGGTCGGTGGACTTTCACGTGTTCAAGGGGCAGGGGAAGCCGTCGTATTCCGCGTTCGAGGGTGTGGCCGAGAACGGTACGTCGCTGACGGACATTCTGAAGCAGAACGAGGTCTCCGACATCGACGTCGTGGGCATCGCGACGGACTACTGCGTGCGGGCGTCGGCGCTCGACGCGATCGAGGCGGGGCTGTCGGTGCGCGTGCTGACCGAGTACGTGGCGGGGGTGGCCGCCCAGTCCTCGAAGGCCTCTTTGGAGGAATTGGCCGCGGCAGGGGTGGAACTCGCCTAGGAGTCGATCGTCGTCGTGATGGTGGTGACGGACGGCGAGGTGGGTGTGCTGCCGAAGCCGAAGGTGACGGGAGGATCGACGGGCGTCAGTGCGCCCAGGTCCTCTCCGTCCCACGACGCGGATGCCGCGGTGATGCGGTGTTGATCGCGGGCACCGTAGTACTCGCGTCGACCGTTGCCTGCGCTGCCGCGGGTACGCACACCACGCAGAACGACGCGGGCGATCGGGTCGGTCAGGGCGCAGAACCACGGTGCCGTCGACACCGTCGACGGGATCACGCGCAACAATCGTCCGAGGGGCGTGACGCCACCGACAACCACGCGCAGCGTCAAGGGCCCGGCCGTGATCTCCGGTCCGAACGTCACCGGCGTGATGAGTGTGTCGTCGAACGTGTAGGTGGACGTGACGAATTCGCGCACGGCGTCCGACGGTGCCAGGAGAAGTCTGCGGCCGTCGGGAAACTCGACCATGATGTCCGTGAACTCTCCCAGTGGCGAATCCGTCCAGTGGCCGACGACGATCCGCACACCGGATTCGGTACCTACCCCGTAGATTTCCCCGTGAAACCGTGATCTTTCCATCGGCCCGACTGTAACCACGTTTTCGCCGACGGGTGCATGATGGACCACATGGCGTCTGTGCAACCCACGATCTTCGTCCTGTTCGGTGCGACCGGTGACCTTGCCAAGCGGATGGTGCTGCCGTCGTTCTACGAGCTGCATGCCGGGGGCCTGCTTCCCGAGAAATGGGTGCTGATCGGCAACGGCCGGCACGACACGTCCGACGAGGAGTTCCGCGACCACGTGCACGACGCGTTGGACGAGTTCGGGTCCGGCACCGATCACTGGGATGCGTTCTCCGAACGAATTCGGTTCGCAGGCAAAGGATTCACCGTCGACGATCCGGGCGCGCTGCCCGACGTGATCGAGGCCGCCCGCAAGGACGTCGGCGACGACGCCCAGCTGGTGCATTACATCGCCCTGCCCCCGACCACGTTCGAGGACTACACGAAGGCGCTCGGCGCGCACGGCCTGGCCGAGGGCGCGCGCGTCGTCTACGAGAAGCCGTTCGGGACGTCGCAGAAGAATTTCGAGGAGCTCGACAAGGTCGTCCACGGCGTGCTCGACGAGAAGCAGGTCTACCGGATCGACCACTTCCTCGGTAAGGAAGCGACGCAGAATCTGCACGTTCTGCGGTTCGCGAACGGCATGGTCGACGGCATCTGGAATTCCCGGCATGTCGAGCAGGTGCAGATCGACGTCCCCGAGACGCTGAACATCGACGATCGCGCCGAGTTCTACGACGAGACCGGCGCCGTGCTGGACATGCTGGTGACGCATCTGTTCCAGGTCGCAGCGGAGGTCGCGATAGAGCCGCCCGCGTCGATGAGTGCCGAGGATCTTCAATCGGCGCGCGAGAGCGTGATCGGGTCGTTCCGGCCGATCGACACCTCGGAGGTCGTCCTCGGCCAGTACGACGGCTATCGCGACGTCGAGGGCGTCGCGGACGATTCCACCGTCGACACGTTCGTCGCGGCCAAGCTGTGGGTCGACACCGATCGCTGGCGCGGCGTGCCGTTCCTGCTCCGCACCGGAAAGATGTTGGGTGTCAGTGCACAACGTGTGTCGCTGGTGTTCCGTAAGCCCCCGAACAGCCCGCTGACCGGGATCCCCGACGACGGCACCGTCCTGTCGTTCGACCTGTCCGGCAACGGAGCGATCGACATGTCGATGACGGTGAAGGAACCGGGCCCGGACTTCGACCTGTCGGTCGGGCATCTGTCGTTGCCGCTCAAATGCGTTCCCGACGCGGAACCACTGTCGCCGTACTCCCGTCTGATTCTGGACGTGTTGAACGGCGACCGGTCGTTGTTCACCCGTCCCGACGGTCTCGCGCAGGTCTGGAAGGTCGCGGCACCGCTGCTGGACAACCCGCCGAGCGTCGAGAACTACGCTCCCGGGACGATGGGCCCCGACAGTGCGGATGACCTGGCGTCGCCGTGTGGGTGGCTGGTGCGCTGACGCACCCGTGCGCGGAAAGTTGCACCCTGGGCCAACGTTCCGCGCACGGGCGGCGTAGCCGCACTACCAGCGCGAGGCCGCCGAGAAGACTCCCTGCGGATCGACCTCGGCTCGGATCGACTCCAGACGGTCCCGGGTGTCGGCGGACCATGCGCTGCGCACCCGGTCGGCCGGGACGCCGGTGGCTGCACCTGCCATGTTGACGAATGCGCCGCAGGTCCACGGCTCGAACCGATCGACGAACCCGTCGAGAGCGGCGGGGACGGCGTCGGCGATCGGCGGGACGAGGACACCGACGGCGAACAGGTTGAACGCGGCGTCGCGTCCGGCGACGGCGTTCGCACTCGCCGGCCGACGACCCAGCGCACCGCCCATCGCACGCAGTTCGGCAACGGCGAGCGGTAGTTCGGCTGCGCCGAGGAAGACGTCGGCCGCGTCGTCGGTGAGTTCGGTCAGCAGCAGCCCGCGTTCCATCGCGGGCATCGGATCGGTCGGGTCCATGTGCACGGCGGCGATCGCAGCGAAGGGGATCTCGCCGACGGTGTCCATGACCGGCTGAGCGACGCCTCGCATCGGGGCCAGCAGGGCGTACCCGTCCTCGGTCGAGCTGACGTGCGCATACCGCAGATGCAGGACGGTCCGGCCGCGCAACGGTTCCGGCAGTTCCGGGACGGGTGGCAGATGCAGCACGGCGACCGACGTCGTCACGGAATCGGGGAGCGTCGGAACCCACGACCGCCACGCCTGGACGACGGCACGCGCGTCGGCGATGTCGAAGAAGATCCCGCCGCCGAGGACGGTCTGAATCGGGAACAGGTCGACGACGATCTCGGTCACGATGCCGAACGCGGCACCCCCGCCGCGCAACGCCCAGAACAGGTCGGCGTTCTGGTGCTCGTCCGCTCGGCGCACGACTCCGTCGGCGGTGACGACCTCGATGCTGCGGACGTGATCTGCGGCGAAACCGTACGTCCGAGCGATCGGGCTGAGTCCGCCTCCGAGGGTGTATCCGACGGCGCCGACGGTCGTCGAGGAGCCGGCGAGTCCGGCGAGGCCGTAGGGCGCGGCCGCGTCGAGAACCTTCTGCCAGACGACGCCCGCGCCGATCGTTGCGGTTCGCCCGTGATGGTCGATCGTCAGCGTCTCCAGTGCGCGGGTGCTGATCAGAATCGTGTCCGGACCGGCGGCAACGGCGCTGTGGCCCGTGCACTTGACCGCGATCTTCATCCCGGCCCGCGCGGCGACGCGCACTGCTGCGGCGACGTCGTCGGCATCGGCTGCGACGAGGACCGCGGCCGGTTGGTGATCGACGGCGACGTTGAAGCCGGATACCTCGACGACGTAGTCGGCCGAGCCGGGCTCCAGCACGAGGCCGCGGGTCGCGAGGTTCAGTTCGGTGGGTACGGCGTTGGATTCGGTGGTGGTCATCGTGTTCGCTCGTCCTTCTCTGGGCTGGTGTGGTGTGAGCACAGCTGACCACCGGGGGATTGCAGTCGACTTGGAGAACTCTTGGACCGAGTCGATCATCGGGGTCGATGCAGGGCTGGATCAGCGGAAGAGCGCAAATTCACCCGTTCGGATGAACAGCGATCAGCGAGCGTCCATCCACTGAGGATCGGCCAGTAGATCCTTCGTCGACGCAAAAAGACGCTCGGCGGCGACGCGATGGTCGGCGGCCGCGTCGTGCATTCCCAGAACGTCGGCGGTGGCGGCGAGTGCCGAGTCGACGGCACCGCAGTACAGGGACCCGCTGTCGACGCCCGCGAAGGTGCCTGCGAACGGCAGCAATTCGTCGTAGCACTCGCGGCACACGTCGGTGTCGCCCAGGGCGGCGGCAGCGAGCGCTCGCACGGCCGTCATCCCGCGCCAGTAGTAGTCCCGCTGGTACGGCTCGGTTCGAGCCCAGATCTCCCGTGCACGGCTCATGTTGCCGCTGCGTGCCAGCGCCAGCACCCACGGGTTGTGAATGCGGACGGGGAGGTCGCCGTCGAGCGTCGGGAAGTCGTCGAGGATGCCGTCGTACGAGTCGGTCGCGATGGCGGTCGCCAGGCGTCCGATGTAGCGGATCTCGAATCCGTGCGACGTGCCCTGCTCGTCCATGTAATCGGCGACGGCTTCGTAGCGGGCGGCGGCGACTCCGTATCGACCGGCGAGCACATCGACGAGGCCACCGAAGATCGTCAACACGCCGAGCAACTGCGTCAGGGCAGCACCACTGGCGAGTTGGATGGCGTCACGCACGTGCGAGCGGGCCCCTTCGAGATCGACGACGGCGTTGCACGCGAGGAACAGCTGGAAGTGGGCGAGCGCTTGGTATTCGGCCGAGCCGATGTCGGTGGCGACGGCGAGCAGCTGCTCGGCACGTGCGACGCGTTCGTCGTCGTGATCGGGTCCGAATGCAATGTAGCCGAACGCATTCAAGGCCAGGCATAGCAGTTCGGGGTCCCCCAGCCGCTCGGCCAGTGCGACCGCGTCGACGGCCTGTTTGCTTGCGGTCGCGGAGTCGAGACCCTCGATCTCGAACACCGACGTGACCAGGAGACGAGTCCGATCGGCTTCTCCCACATCGGGATCGGCGAGAAGCGCGTTCACGTGGCGCAGAATTCCCTCGTCGGCGATGCCTTCGCGGATGTGCCAGATGACGGGTGCGCGCCACGACGTCACGGCATCGAGCAGCGCGCGACGGTCGTCGAGTGCCCACGCGATGTCGATCGCCTCCTGCCGACGCACCCGTGCTTCCCGGGTGTTCGCCGCCCGTGCGAGCGATGCGACGACCCTGATCAGCAGGGCGAGTCGTTCGGTGGCCGGTGCCATCGGGTCGAGATCGAGCGTCTCGAGTGCGGAATTCCACAGGGCGAGAGCATCTTTGTGCGACGACAGAGATTCCGCTCGGTGCGCGGCGGCGGCGATGACGTGCGTCGACTCGATGGCCGTCGTCGAGGTCGCGCCGAGTGCGGCGTGATGCGCGAGGAGTGCGAGGTCCTCGGGCGCGCGATCGCGCAGCACCGCATACGCCTGCGCGTGCAGTCGCCTGCGTCGCAACTTGGGCAGGTCGAGGTACAGCGTGTCGCGGACGAGCGCGTGGGTGAACTGCAGTCGGTCGGCAGCTCGTTCGGTCAACAAGCCTGCAAGCACCGCGGGTTCGAGATCGTCGAGCAGTTGGTCTTCGTCGGCCTTGGTCATCTCGAGCAGAGTGTCGAGGTCGGATTCGCGGCCGAGGACGGACAGCCGTCGCAGGGTGGTGACCGTGTGCTCGGGAAGTCGGGAAAGTCTGCGGCGCAGTACTTCTCCGATACCGGTCGGGATCGCTTCGCGCGCGGCAGGCGCGCCTTCGGACACGATGAGGCGGACGAGCTCGCGCAGGAACAGCGGGTTGCCTTCGGTGCGCGTCGCGAGCAGTGCCAGTGTGTCCGGACTCGGATCGACAAGACCGAAATCAGCTGCGACGGCGGCCATTCGATCCGGCGGCAAGCCCGCGAGTTCGAGTCGTGTGCTCGGCACGTCGAGCAGCGTCGCCCACGCGGACGTGAGATCCTCGGTGATTTCCGACGATCGGAACGTTGCGACGACCAGGATGTGCGCCCCGCGTGCGTCCGTCGCGAGTTGCCGCAGCACCGAGAGCGTCAACGCGTCGCCGCGGTGGACGTCGTCGAGGACCACGAGGATGGGCGACGACTCGGCGAGCCGGCAGAGGTAGTCCGCAACCCATTTGCCGAGCCAGAATGGTTGTGCTGTATCGATTTCCGATGATCGTGGAAGGATCGGGGCCAGCTTGTCGCGGACGTCGTCGTCCATGCCCGCGACGTTCGCGAGCGACTGCAGGACCTCGCTCCACGCCCACCCGGGAGGGGCGCCGTCGACCTCGGGGCAGCGACCCCACCCGATGTTCCACTGTCGTTGCCGCAGTTCGGCACTCAGCATCGACGCCAACGTGCTCTTGCCCTCGCCTGCCTCGCCGCCGATCCACGCGATCCCGAGTCCCGACGCGGCCGCCGTGTCTGCTGCCGCGACGAGCGCCGCGAGATCGTCCGGTCGACCGTTGGCGACCTCAGGATCGGCCTGCGCGGTCGAGCGTTCAGCGGGAACGACCGGCGCGACGACGGCGTGAACCTCCTCGACCTGCACCTCGTCCACGCTGTGCGCCAGGATGTCCGATTCCAGGGTGCGAAGTGTCGGGTCGGGATCGATCCCGAACTCGTCGGCCAGATAGTCGCGGGAACGCCGGAGCACGGCGAGCGCGTCGGATTGCCTGCCGCCGCGGTAGAGCGCGAGGGCGAGGAGTCGGACGGATTCCTCGCGGTCGGGCGCGAGGGCGATCACGGATTCGAGATCGCTGACGACGGCAGCGTGGTTGCCGCGGGCGATCATGTCGGCGGCTCGGCGTTCGACCGCGGTGCGACGGAGATCCTCGAGCCGGGTGACTTCCGACGCGGCCCATGCGGCGTCGGAAACCTCCCGGTACGGGCCGTCGGTCCACAGAGCCAACGCGTCGGTGTAGCGGTCGGTCCGGTCGACGAGATGCTCGAACTGCCAGACGTCGACGGCCTCGTCGGGCAGGGTCAGCGCGTATCCCGGAGGCGCGCTGATCAGCACGGTCGCGGGCGAGCGCGGTGGACGGTTCGGTTCGAGCACGCGCCGCAGATTCGAGACGTGCACCTGCAGCGCACCGAGCGCCCTCGGCGGCGGATCGCCCGCCCACAGATCCTCGATCAACAGGTCCGTGCTGACGACGCGCCGACGCGCCAGTACGAGGCGCGTGAGCACGGTGCGCTGGCCGCGGCTGCCCAACGAGACGGGCCGCCCGTCGACGTCCGCACGGATCGGCCCGAAGGCGCGAATCGTCACTGCTGGCTGAATCATGATGATCGGTAGGTTAACGGCATCCATCCCGGGGCGCCCAGCAGTACGCCCGCCTACACCTCAGGATCGCTCGGGCATGAGCATCCAGGCCGCGAGGTAGACGAGGGCGACGGTGCCGAAGGACACGAAGGCGCCGATCACCGTCAGGACGCGAACGAGATTGACGTCGATGCCGAAGTACTCGGCGACGCCGCCGCAGACACCGGCGACCATCTTCTGCGAATCGGAGCGGACGAACTCTTTCGGGGCGTTGGTGTATGTCATGAGAAAGAGTCTGCTCGGCGGAGACCTCCCGGCACATCGGGAATTTCCCCCATCTCGACCCCGAAGTCTTCACCGACCGTAAGCATGGAATCCGGCCCGAAACACCCGTACGGCCTTTTTTCGAAACCAGCTAGGACACAGCGGGTTTCGCCGGATAGTGTGTGCTCGTTCGACTGCTCATCACCCCTCGAAAGGACTTTTCTCATGCTCGGAACCCTCCTCGGCGCAGTGCTCGGCGGAATTCTCGGCGGCACGGGCGACGACGCTGCTGCAGGCGCAGGCCTGGGCGCTATCCTCAGCGGCCTCCTCGGAGACGGAACCGGAAGCGCCGGATCCAGCTCGTAGTTGCTCTCCGTGCGCCTTCTGCGTGACCGACGAAACCGCAGAGGGCGCACGACCGAGTTCACCTTCTTGTCACCATCTTGTTGCCGCCGGGGGCTAGCTTTCGGCCCATGACTCACGATTTCAGCTCGGTCGGCAATCTCGACGCAGCCGTGGACCTCACGGATACCAGCGGTTTCGTCGTCGACGACAGCGACGACGACGATCCCATCCTGCTGACGGTCCCCGACGGGCGAGTCGTCGACACCTGGCGCGAGGGATATCCCTACGACGAGCGCATGTCCCGCGCCGAGTACGAAATGCAGAAGCGGTTGCTTCAGATCGAACTGCTCAAGCTCCAGATGTGGACGAAAGAGACCGGCCGACGCCACGTCATCGTGTTCGAAGGCCGCGACGCCGCAGGCAAAGGCGGCACCATCAAGCGCTTCATGGAACACATGAACCCGCGCGGCGCACGCGTCGTCGCGCTGGAGAAGCCGTCGGCGCGCGAGTCCACGGAGTGGTACTTCCAGCGCTACATTCAGCACCTCCCCGCTGCCGGCGAGATAGTCATGTTCGACCGCTCCTGGTACAACCGCGCAGGCGTCGAGCGTGTGATGGGATTCTGCGACGAAGACCAGCACGCGCGATTCGTTCGGCAGGCGCCGCTCTTCGAACAAATGCTCGTCGACGACGGGATCAGCCTCACCAAGTTCTGGTTCTCGGTGTCCCAGCTCGAGCAGCGCACGCGCTTCGCCATCCGTCAGGTCGACCCAGTCCGGCAGTGGAAGCTGTCGCCGATGGACCTGGCCTCGCTGGACAAGTGGGATGCCTACACGGCGGCGAAGGAGGAGAACTTCCGTGCCACCGATACCGACGTCGCGCCCTGGACCATCGTGAAGAGCAACGACAAGAAGCGCGCCCGGCTCAACGCGATGCGCTTCGTTCTGAACAAGTTCGATTACGCAAACAAGGATCAGGAAGTCGTCGGAGAAACAGACCCGTTGTTGGTCGGACGTGCGCGTGACGTGATCGGAGAATGATCCTCTCCTAACCGGTCGCCGCGAATCCGTCGTCGAAATGTCGGCAAATCAGGTTTATTTCCCGATTTCATGGTCCCGCTGTTACCTCGTCGATGCATATGAGGTAAGAAGGAGGCGGGTCGTGACGTGGCGGCCGAGCAGTTCAACTGGAGGAGTAATTCATGGGTTCCGCAGCAACCTTCCTTGGTGACATCGTTTCCGGCGTCTACGACGGAATCGTCGACGCAATCGTCGACCAGATCGTCGGTGCTCTGACCTCGGGCAGCGCTGCCTGATAGGGCTCCGGCCAGGTTCGAACGAGGCGCCGCGACTCACTCGAGTCGCGGCGCCTCGTTCGCTTTTGTAAAAGCTGTATTCTGGTTTGGTCGACGCTTTGCTGCTTTTGGACTTTTATCGCCGAGCCCCTGGCGGAGTTTCGATTCGCTTGATAGAAACGTAAGTGGCAGTGATTGTTTCGTGATCGTCACTCCATCGGAATAGAACCCTCGAATAGAAGGAGCTCATTTCATGTCCAGCGAACTCGACACCTCCGGCCTGCTCGCCCTGCTCGCATTGCTGTTCTCCGGCAGCGCAGAGGCACCCGAGACGCCAGCGGGCTGAGTCAACGTCTGCTTCAAGCCTCCTACGTCGGCCGGGGCCAACCGCACAGGTTGGCCCCGGCCGACGTTCGTTCGTGTAGGCCTTAGTCTTGGCGGTCGTGGAGACCGTTCCGATTCAGATGCCCGGCGGCGACGTCGTCCCGGTAAGGCTGTTCGAGTCCGCTGTCCCTCCCAAGTGGGATGTTCCCGTCGTCGTCGTGCTGCCGGGTCTCGGTATCCCGGCCGGCTACTACCAGCTGTTCGCCGAGCGGCTGGCGGACGAGGGCATGCACGTCGCGCTCGCCGATCTGCGTGGCCAGGGTGACAGTAGGCCCAAGCCCAGCAGCGCCAGCAGGTACGGCTATCAGGAACTCGTCTCGGTCGACTTCCCCGCGGTCTTCGAAGTGGTCCGGGAGCGATTTCCCGACGCGACGCCGTACGCGCTCGGCCACAGCATGGGCGGTCAACTCGCGTCGCTGTACGCGTCGCGCATCCGTGGCCGCCTCGGCGGGTTGATCCTGGTGGCATCGGGATCGCCGTACCACCGCGGTTTCGGCGTCGCGCGAGGTGCTTCGCTGTTCGTCGGTGCGGCGGCCATGTCGCTGACCAGCAGCATCGCGGGTTTCTGGCCAGGGGATCGTATCGACATCGGCGGTTTCGGCCGTCAGTCGAAGGTGTTGATCGACGACTGGTCGCGATTCGCACGCACCGGCAGGATCGAGCCGTCGGGCGCCGACATCGACTACGAGGAGAGGATCGGCAGGCTGAAGCTGCCGATCCTCGCCGTCACGCTGGCCGGCGACGACATGGCCCCCCGGAGTTCCATGGACAACCTGCTGCAGAAGTTTCCGCGCGCCGATATCACCACACGGCATCTGGAGTCACCGCGTGGTCATATCGAATGGATCCGTCAGCCGGGCTCGGTCGTCGCCGAGGTGGTCGAGTGGTTCAAGCGTTGAGGGTCGTCCACAGGAACTGAAACGCGAGTGTCGTCTTGAACGCCATCTGGGCGTTGTCTGCGGCACCGCCGTGGCCGCCCTCGATGTTCTCGAAGTAGCGAACGTCCTGGCCCAGCTCTTCGAGGCGTGCGGCCATCTTGCGGGCGTGGCCGGGATGGACCCGGTCGTCCCGCGTCGACGTCGCGATCAGGATCGGCGGATATTCCTTGTCCGCGGGTCCGACGACGTTCTGGTAGGGCGAGTATTCGGAGATGAACGCCCACTCGTCGGGATCGTCGGGGTTGCCGTACTCGGCCACCCACGAGGCTCCGGCCAGCAGCAGGTGGTAGCGCTTCATGTCCAGTAGCGGCACCTGGCAGACGATGGCTCCGAACAGCTCGGGGTACTTCGTCAGCATGATGCCCATCAGCAGACCGCCGTTGCTGCCGCCCTGGGCGCCGAGCTGCCGATGCGTCGTGATGCCACGTTCGACGAGATCCCGGGCGACAGCCGCGAAGTCCTCGTGGACCTTGTGCCGACCGGCGCGCAGGACCTGTGTGTGCCACTCGGGGCCGTACTCACCGCCACCGCGGATATTGGCGACGACGTACGTGCCGCCTCGTTCCAGCCATGCGAGGCCCGTCGCGCCGCTGTACGACGGCGTCATCGAGATCTCGAAGCCGCCGTAGCCGTAGAGCAGGGTAGGTCCTGGCTCTGCATTGTCGCGGCGCACGACGAAGTATGGAATTTTCGTGCCGTCGTCGGACGTCGCGAAATGCTGGGCGACGGCCAAACCGGTGGTGTCGAAGAACGACGGCGCCTGCTTCAGCGCCTCGATTTCTCCCCCGACCGTGCCGTACAGCAGCGTCGCGGGCGTGAGGTAGCCGCTCGACGACAGGAAGAACTCGTCGCCGTTCTCCTCCGAATCCGTGCCGACGATCTCGATCGACGTCAGCTCGGGCAGACCGGTCATCGGTCGGTCGCTCCAGCCGTCGTCGCCCGGTGTGTAGACCCGGACCTCGGTGGCGACGTCGACGAGCGTGACGACAAGCAGGTGATTCTCGGTCCACGCCCACTGATGCAGCGAGCGGTGCTCGTCCGGCGCGAACAGGACCGTCAGATCACGCTCACCGCGCACGAACGCGTCGAAGTTCGTGGCGAGCAGCGCGCCGGCCGGGTACGTCGTGCCGCCGACGGTCCAGTCCGTCATCGTGCGCACGAGCAGCCAATCCTTGTGGACCGACGCCGTCGCGTCCGTCGGCACGTCGACGAGGACGAGTTCGTCGCTCTCCAGCACATAGAGCTCGGCGTTGTAGAAGTCGGTGGCGCGCTGGACGAAGTCGCGTTCGAATCCGGGAGTCCGGTCGTGCCATGCAGAGATCGAGATGTCCGACGGCTTGCCCTCGAACACGGTCGTCGCCTCGGACAGTTCGGTGCCGCGCTGCCACCGCTTCGCGATCCGCGGGTAGCCGGAGTCGGTGAGCGAGCCGTCGCCGAAATCGGTACCGATGTAGACGGCGTCGGAATCGATGTAACCGATGTCGGTCTTCGCTTCGGCGACGTAGAAGCCGCCGTCGTCCGCATTGCGGAAAGTCCTTGTCTCCAGGTCGAATTCACGCACGACGGTCGCGTCGGCGCCGCCGCGGGACAGCGTCACCAGCGCGATCTTCTGGTCCGGGCGCAGAACCTGTGCGCCGCTCCAGACCCAGTTCTCGCCTTCGGCGTCGGCGACGGCATCGAGGTCGAGCAGGACGTCCCATTCGGGGGAGTCCTTGCGGTACTCCTCCATCGTGGTCCGACGCCACAGCCCGCGCACGTGGGTCGCGTCGCGCCAGAAGTTGTAGAGGTAGTCGCCGCGGCGACGCGCGTACGGAATGCGGGCGTCCGTGTCGAGGATTTCGCGAACGCGCGCCTGGATGGCGTCGAACTCGTCGCTCTTCATGAACTCGGTGGTTGCCGCGTTGCGGGTGCGCACCCAGTCCAGGGCCGCGTCGTCGGTGACCTTCTCGAGCCACAGGTACGGGTCTTCGGTGTTGCTCATGCGTCATTTCTACCTGCGCGGGTACTGTCTCCGAAGATGACGGGCCATGCGCTGACGTTCGCACTCGTGGGTCTGGTCGTCATGGTGTGGCCGTGGTCCCTCGTGCCCGCGTTCCTTCTCGCGGCCACCGATCGCGGCCCGGTGAAAGTCGCCGCGTATGCGGCCGGTTACGTTCTCGCCTTGGCCGTCGTCATGATTCTCGCCGCGACGTTGCTGCCTCCCGGTCCGCGAGCGAAGTCCACCGGACATCTCGTGGCATGGATCGAACTGGTCGTCGGGATCCTGCTTGCGCTGTTCGTACTCGTGCTCTGGATTCGTCGGCGACGACACGAACCGACGACACCGAAATGGCTCAGCGGGCTCGACCGCGTCGGCGTCGTCGCGGCGTTCCTGCTCGGGTTGTGGGTGCCGAACTACGCGCTGGTGACCGTGGCGGTCGCGGAGTTGACGCTGCTCGAACTGCACGGACCCGAAGCGGTCGGTGCCGCCGTCCTCTGGGTGCTGGTCGCGACGCTCGGAGTCGTCGCACCGCTGGTCGTGCTCGCGATGGCAGGCGCGAAAGCCGAAGCGATGCAACGGTCCTGGCGGGAATGGCTTGTCAAGCACAGTTCGACGATCATCTCCGTGGTGCTCGGTACGGTGTCGGTGGTGTTGATCGTCAAAGGTGGAATGTCGGTATGAGGTCGTGGGGGCTACCCGTGAGTAACGGGACCATCTCGAGACAGTGATACGCGACGGGACTACCCTGGGGACTCGTGACCTCACACTATGACGTCGTTGTCCTCGGAGCCGGCCCCGGTGGGTACGTCGCTGCTATCCGCGCGGCACAACTGGGCCTGAGCACCGCCATCATCGAGAAGAAGTACTGGGGTGGTGTGTGCCTGAACGTCGGCTGCATCCCGTCGAAGGCTCTTCTCCGTAACGCCGAGCTGGCGCACCTCTTCACCAAAGAGGCCAAGCTCTTCGGTATCTCGGGAGAGGCGAGCTTCGACTTCGGTGCCGCATTCGACCGCAGCCGCAAGGTGGCCGAGGGACGCGTCAAGGGCATCCACTTCTTGATGAAGAAGAACAAGATCCCCGAGTACGACGGCCTCGGTAAGTTCACCGACGCCAACACGATCGAGGTCGAGCTCAGCAAGGGCGGCACGGAGACGGTCACGTTCGACAACGCGATCATCGCCACCGGTAGCACCACCAAGCTGCTGCCCGGCACCGAGCTGAGCAAGAACGTCGTCACCTACGAAGAGCAGATCATGACCCGGGACCTGCCCGGATCGATCCTCATCGTCGGTGCGGGCGCCATCGGCATGGAGTTCGGCTACGTCCTGAAGAACTACGGAGTCGACGTCACCATCGTCGAGTTTCTCGATCGCGCGCTCCCCAACGAGGACGCCGACGTCTCGAAGGAAATCGAGAAGCAGTACAAGAAGCTCGGCGTGAAGGTGATGACCGGCGCTGCCGTGCAGTCGATCGACGACGACGGCTCCAAGGTGACCGTGTCGATCAAGAACAACAAGTCCGGTGACGTCGAGACCGTCACCGTCGACAAGGTCATGCAGTCCGTCGGCTTCGCGCCGCGCGTGGAGGGTTACGGTCTCGAGAACACCGGCGTCGCGTTGACCGACCGCGGTGCCATCGGCATCACCTCGACCATGCAGACCAACGTGCCGCACATCTACGCCATCGGCGACGTGACGGCCAAGCTGCAGCTCGCGCATGTCGCGGAGGCGCAGGGCGTCGTCGCAGCGGAGACGATCGGTGGAGCCGAGACGCTGCCGATCGACGATTACCGCATGATGCCGCGCGCGACGTTCTGCCAGCCGCAGGTCGCCAGCTTCGGTCTGACCGAGGAACAGGCTCGCGCCGAGGGTCGTGACATCAAGGTCGCGAACTTCCCGTTCGCCGCGAACGGCAAGGCACACGGACTCGGTGACGCCACCGGCTTCGTCAAGCTGATCTCGGACAACCAGTACGGCGAGCTGATCGGCGGACACCTCATCGGTCCCGATGTCTCCGAGTTGCTGCCCGAGCTCACGTTGGCGCAGAAGTGGGACCTGACGGTCAACGAGTTGGCGCGCAACGTCCACACGCACCCGACGTTGTCGGAGGCTCTGCAGGAAGCGATCCACGGTCTCGCGGGACACATGATCAACTTCTGATCAAGCTCTTCTGCGAACGGCGGCAACCACTTCGGTGGTTGCCGCCGTTCGTGTTTTCTGGGGGCGTCCGAAACGCATGGGCAGTGTTCCGACAGTTGAATCCGTAACCGATTGTGGCGCTGCTGGTTACGGTCACTCGAACTGGTGTTCTACATCTTGTCGGTGGGTGCGGCTATGGTGTGGCTCATAGTCGTGGGGGACGAGTCGATGGGGGCGGTTTCGGTGAATGCTGTTGGTGGGGGCGTTGATTGGTCGTCGGAGGTGCCGTCGGTGCCGGAGTGGTATGTCTGTCTCTTAGACACAT